>JAGQQT010000412.1 GCA_020426065.1 Planctomycetaceae bacterium
ATGCCGATGGGCATGATCAGTTTGTTATTGTCTGGGAGAACGACGGGTTGATTTCGGACGTTGGCCCCGCAGCAGGATTGGCAATCCGAATGTCTCTTCAAACAGGTGTCCTGTCTGGCGGATGGCCAGTTGTTCCATCGCCAGATCGTTTGTATCCGGAACGGAAATCACGAGTCTGTTGCGATCGATCGAGCATTCGAAATCATGGATTCGCTGCCGCCTGGTGCTGTCGAGTGCCAGGGCAATTCTCAAGATGGCAGCCAGCTTGATCACAACAACGCGGTCATCACGATTCAGATTCGCAAATCCGGTGTGGCTGGCTTTGGGTGAAGCCCGACGATGGTAACGGCTGATGGAACCAACCAGCATCAGTTGTCGATGCCCCATCCCGAACAGGTCCGAGTTGGTAATCAGGTACATCGAATGTTTGTGGTAGGAACTGGTCCCGATAAATAGTCCGATTTCATGCAGCAGCGCCGCCAGAGACAACAGCAGTTCATAACGCCGGTTCATGCCATGGAGGCGAGAAAGCTGATTGAACAGCAGTTTTGCCAGACGGGCAGAGTGTGTGGCATGGGCTTCATCAAACTGATAGCGTCTGCCCACTTCTACTGCGGAACGCAGCACCTGACTGACCAGTTCATCAGACCAGACATCCCGGTCAATCACTTCTCTGAGCAGACCATCGCGAGCGGTAGCCGGTAACACATGGACCTGCTCCACACCCAGGTGTTGTGCGAGCTGAGTATTGGCAACCAGGGCAGGACCCAGCACTTCAGCTTCCATGAGCGAAATGTGGAATTCCCGCACGATTTCATCCACGCTCATTTCGAGCACCTGGTCGGTAAACCGACTCAACTCCGCGATCGGAATGCGGGCTGCCTGCTGAGTCGACTCCACTCCCTGCAGTCGCTCTGCCGTGAAACGCATCTCTCCACCAAGCAACAGTAATTTGGGCTTCGGATCGCTTCTGGTCAGCAGGCGGGTATCGGTCATGGCTCGCTGAGCCTGACTGCGGAGGAGGGCAGGCCATTGTGTGGCAGGAGCGGAGTAAGTTGTCAGTGTGGCTCGCAAACGCAGCGAACCGAGTCGTACGGCATTCGCGGCTTCCACTTCGCCCCGGTTTAACACCATATATTCAGTGTTTCCGCCCCCCACTTCGGCAATCACCCAACGGTCCCGCACGAGTGTGGGTAACTGATCGCGCCACACCTGCAGTCCCTGATAGATGACCCGATGAACTTCGGCCACATCCAGCACTTCTACCACCCAGCCGGTTGCAATATACACCCGGTCCACGAAGGCAAGAGTGTTCTCTGCCTCCCGCACAGCGCTGGTTGCCACAATGCGGATGTTTTCAGGATTGGTCAGCCGATATTCCCGCAGCTTTTCCTGATAAGTCAGCAGAACCCGAATGCAGGTTTCAATCGTTTTGCGGGAAATTCTGCCAACGGAATAGGTGTCCTCCCCAATTGCGACGGTCTGGATCAGCTTTTCCAGCGTATGGACACGCCCATGTTCACTTCCCTCAGCGATTGCCATTCGAATCGATGAGGTGCCAATTTCGATAACCGCCACGCGTCTGCGGGTCAGTTTTTCGGCAGGGTTTTCGGTGATATCTGTGGAGTGTAGGTTCATCGTAGAATCGAATGTGAGAAAGTTCCGTTACGGCTGGTGATTTCTCTCTGGTCTCGGGCTTGCAGGAGTTTTGTTGTTACCCTTTTCAGTCAACCACTGTTATCAGGTCTGCCTCATTTTGGCTTGGATGCGGTAATCTGTTTTTTTGCCCAGGCGGCCGCTCCCATAATGCCAGCATCATCACCCAGCTTCGCGACCACAATCTCGATATTCTCTCGGTAGGCAGGCAGCAGCCAGGAGTTGATGCCCTCTTTCACATATTTGCTGAAAAAGTCCGGCATGGCTTCAACCAGCCCGCCACCCAGGACAATTTTGTCGGGTGCGAGCAGATGAATGCAACCAGCAATAGATTTTCCCAGCTGGGTTGCCGCCCGTGTCATGACTTCGACAACCATTGGTTCCTTTTTCTTGATGGCATCTGCCAGAACGCCACTGCGAATGTTGGCCAGATCTGTTCCGGCGGCTTCCGAGATGGAAGGGGCCTGCCCTCGATAGGCGCATTGAGCGACGAGGGCACTGATGGCCAGTCGACTGCAAACCGACTCCAGCGAGCCGGGCAATCCGGCGGATGCCAATGGACCTTCCGGCAGTGTTGGGATATGCCCTATTTCCATGCAGGAGATTTTGGAGCCCTGGAAAATTTCACCGTGATAGACAAACCCTCCACCAATTCCCGTCCCCGGGAAAACTCCCAGCAGGCTGGTGGTTCCCTGACCAGCTCCAAAGCAGAATTCTCCGTAGACACCGGCATCCACATCATTGGCAACAATGACGGGAGTTTTGAACTCCTTCTGCAGGATTTCCGCAATCGGCATGTTCTTCCAGCCCAGGTTGGGAGCCTGGATCAGAATGCCTTTCCCGGGATGAATCGGTCCGGGACAGCCAATTCCTATCCCGGCCAGATCAGATTCAGTCTTGCCGGTATCCTGGAGTGCACTGCGGATGCACTTGATGATCCTCTCCATTCCGGCATCACCACCCTGGGATCCACGGGTTTTCTTCCGTTCTTTCCCGATCAGTTTCAGATCCGGGCTGAAAACTCCGGCCAGCATTTTCGTTCCACCAAGGTCGAAACCAATCCAGTGATCACCTGCCACAATCAATTCTCCCTTGTTGTGAGATTGTCGAATCCCGTTCGGTATCGTTTAGATGAAATGAGAGGAAAGTTCATTGAATGGGCTGATCATAACGTGTCCGATTGCCGGATGTCAGGAATCAGGTGAATTTCGAGCGTGGGAGCAAGTCTGGCACAGTCAGAGCACGATTTCATTCGTGACAGAAACGGGAGAATTGCAGCGGAGTCCATACAGGACCACGCAGCAAACCAGAGCCTCGAACAAAAATTCGTTGTTTGACACATGGGAAACGCTCAGGAGATTTGGTCTCTCTGAACAGGTACTTCCTGTGCGAAATCGCATATTCGCAGGCTTAGCACGATCCAGATTGGTGAAACAGTTTTTAATGGAGTTTCAGTGTCCTTCTGTGTGATCTTTTCTGGGGTCACCCCCATTTTGTGTTCAAATTTATCGTATCTCGATATCAAAATTGCCAATTTTACCAAAACGTTATGAACACACCAGAATCGTCTTTTTACTCAGGTGGGGCAGTCTGTTTCCCCAACCTGTTAATATGTAACGGTTTTTGTAAATGAAAAGTGTAAACAGGATGAGAAGATGAGTCAGTATGGAGATATGATCGCCTATTGACCGATATGAGAGTTTGACTACAATCACGTGGCTTGGATAAGTCAGGGGAATTCAGCCGATCTGGGCCAACCATTTGATCGGCTGTCGTTTTCCCGTGTGCGGTTTCACCCGATTGGTACCTGCAGCGGTCAGGATCCAGGGAGGCGTGGGACGGCAGATTTCAGGTACGCTCCCTGTTTCGACCCTGATAAGGGCAGAAGCGGGCTGGATCGGGGAATTGATCAGGATGTTCAGTTGCCTCAAAGGAATGATAAGACCGACCGCCAGCGTTCATCATGGAACGCACAGTTGATGCAGTGAGGAAACCTGCCTGCCATTGTGAGCAGGCAGCAGTTGTCAGGAGTTCCTCGCTGGGTTTCAGGAATAGGATGGAGCGCCATGAAAACCGTATTTACGACAGGTGAAGCTGCCAAAATCTGTAAAGTCAGTCAGCAAACAATCATTCGCTGCTTTGATTCCGGCCAATTGAAAGGATTTCGCGTTCCCGGCTCAAAATTCCGCCGGATTCCTCGTGATGTCCTCTTCAAGTTTATGCGGGAAAACGGAATCCCCACCGATGCCCTGGAAAGTGGCAAACGTAAAGCCCTGGTTGTGGATGATGATCTCGAACTGGTCGAACTGATTCGGGATGTCCTCGAAGCCGATGGCCGATTTGAAGTGCGGGTTGCCAACAATGGTTTCGATGCCGGCATGATGGTTAAGGAGTATCATCCCGATGTCATCGTTCTGGATGTGATGCTTCCCGATATCAATGGGAAAGAAGTCTGTCAGCGTGTCCGCAGCGATTCCACGATGGATGATGTCCGCATTATCTGTATCAGTGGAATGGTGGAGCGGGACAAAATTGAAGAACTGCGTGAGGCCGGAGCCAACGACTTCCTGCAGAAACCGTTTGATGTCGACACCCTGATGTCAAGAATCTGCAAACTGCTGGATGTCGAGCCGGCAAGCGTTTAAGCAACAT
>JAGQQT010000413.1 GCA_020426065.1 Planctomycetaceae bacterium
CACCGAATGGCAACATGATCCCACCCAGTGAATTTGTTCCATTAGCAGAACAGACAGGTTTGATTCTGGCTCTTGGAGAACGGGTATTTCATAAAGCAGCCAAATACGCCCGTGCCTGGGCAAATGAAGGTCATGCTCCCTTGATTGCCGTCAATGTTTCTCCAAATCAGTTGCGGCATCCTGATTTCGTGAAACAACTGAAAGACATACTCCAGAAGACGCGGACTGAAGCGAAGTGGTTTGAGCTCGAAATCACTGAGTACGCCATGATGGAGGATGTCGCCCATTCGATACGTATCATCAATGAACTTGCAGATCTGGGATTCAGCATTGCAGTCGATGACTTCGGAACGGGTTATTCGTCCCTCAGCTATCTGAAGCACTTCCAGATTCACACCCTCAAGATTGATCTATCATTCATTCACGATGTCACCACAGACTGGCAATCGAGCGCTGTCGTTCGCTCAATTGTCTCATTGGGATCTGGCCTGGGGCTGAACGTTGTTGCCGAGGGGGTTGAAACCGAAGAGCAGGCGAAACTGCTGACAGAACTCGGTTGTACCTACCTGCAAGGCTATTATTTTGCCAAGCCAATGGCCGCTGAACATTACATTCACTGGGCCAGTCAGAATGCCCCAGTTTAACTGGAACAGCGAAACTCAGAATTTCTTGCTGATTCCGCACGCCAGGCCATAAGTCGCCAGCGATGCCGTTATGTCTGTTCCCGGCACAGAACCAAGTGCGGGATGGACCCAATTCCCTGATACGGAATTCCGAAATCCATAATGGAAGGCCATTGAGGTCATCCAGCCTCCACCGCAATCGACACTGAAACCGGTGCTGAGGTGATGTTGAATAAGAGCGGGAGCTGGCGAGTTGTAGAACATATTGGTTTCATCAATTGGGGACTGGTTATACGTGTAGCCCCAACGCCAGAAGAATCCATCATGGATTTTGTATTCTACCCCTGTCGAAACCGCCCAGATGCTAGACCAGCCAAATCCGGTCACAGCTCCTGTCGGGGTGAATCCTGCTTCCTGAAATCCACTTGTGTTCTCATAGTCAATATAACGAACATCACAGGCTAATTTTACCCGCTCGAAACCCGTGTATCCGACACCCATTGAGATGATTGCCGGGTAATCAAGATCCATTTTCAGTCTGCGATAGCCTCCCAGGTGATCTGTGCTGTTGATTTCAAAATCTTCAAACCATTGAGGACTTTTGTAAGAGGCACCAAAATTCCAGCCACTGTCAGGTGACTCATAATAGACACCTATCTGGTATCCAATGCCCCAGGCCGCATCGCCCACTCCCACCCGATGGATAGGTCCCATTTGCATTGGGAGTCGTCGCACTGAAAGGACTGATGGAAAGAGTGGACCAGTTGAATGTTGGAGAAAATCCAATAGCCAGTCCAGAATCAAACCGGTACGCCACCGTAGGGCAGAACTGCATCAACTGGAACTCAGAGTAGATCGGACCGAATCCAACTCCTCCATTGGCAGGTTGAGGCGTGAGAATGGGGTTGTCGGCACTTCCCGGGAAATCGACTCCAAATCCGCCGATCGCAAATCCCCCCAGCCCATAGGTCCAGTTTGAATCACAATTTCTATGCACGATTGCAAAGCTTGGTATCGGGCTGATATCCGAGTCTGATCCTGTGCTCCCACTCATTGTTGCCGCTGGGGTACCTGGTCCAAAGGCTCCTGCATTGACGCGTGAAGAGAGATTCGTCTCAGGAGCGAATCCCATAAAAGCAATACTGAGTTCCGATTTCGGCAAGCCAGCAATACTGGCTGGGTTCCATTGCAGGGCACCGATGGAATCCAGCGGCAATGCCGTGCCGGCTCCACCCATCGACTGGTTAATCGGACCAACAGCATCGAGAACATGGCCCATTTGCCCGCTGGATTGCGAGTGCCATGTTAAAACAATGAACGAGATACAGAAGACTGTCCGCAAAGAATTCATCATGCCCGACTCTGCGTTTTAGAACGTGATCGCGACTCCATCCGCTGCCAGATCGAGTATGGTGGCGAATCCGCCAATCTCTGTTTGGGGCAACTTCTCTATCGCGTATTGAATGTCTGGACTTCCCATTCCACAAGTACGATGACAGACTGAACAGAGTATCAATCGGCCACCTTCATCCAGATACTGGTTGATCAAATCTTGTAGAGGTGGGAATCCCTGTACGGTGATTCCCTGAGCACTTCCCTTATACCCCCAAACCGCACCATCACTCGTCAGGAATACAGAGGCTTTATGTCCCATCGCGAGCGCTGAAAAAGCGCACGAAAAGGCGAGGGTGGCATGCTTGCCGTTATCTGCTTTACCGACTGTGAGAATCACGACTACATTTCGATCGTGGGATTCCATTCGATTCACTCCTCTTCGAGTTTCAGTTGGCAAGCAGAATTATCGCACGCTGGACGGTATCCTCTTCCTGGAAGTCCTCAATGGAGTGCCCCATTCTGCGCGCCCAAGCCTCGACATCAGGTTTAAACGCCAGATCAGTAGCGGTGACTTCGATGCGCTTACCTGGCCCGATACTCCGCGCAGCTTTCGTCAATTCCACAATCGGCATGGGGCAATTCATGCCCTTGCAATCCAGTTCCAGATCAATCATGAAATCTCCCGTCGAGTATGATTCAAAATGCCATGTACTATGGCAGACTCGGTACAGAGGGTGATATGACTGTAGAACTGGTCAGGAAAGACCTGTTGGCTCAGCGTCTTTCACCTGATTATTTGTATCTGGAAAGCCAAGAGGTTTTTTCGGACCAGTTCTAAACAGTCCCAGATAATCGATCGACCGAAGGCTGAAACTCGCACCAGCTCATAACCTGCATATTCGATAACACTGTGATTTGAGGGCAGCGTATGACAATTATTCAGATTCTTTCTTCCCTGACTGCTCCTCGAATGTGTCCTTCCTGCCAGCAGGGAGTGTCAAACCCTTGCTTAAAGGAAAACTTCACCAGTTTATCTACGGCAAGAACTTACGATTATTTTAATTTCTCAAATTCCATCCGGCAGAATTTCATACAGGTTGACCGTTTATTGTCAATTTCTGCGGATTTCCCGTAGACAGCAATCAATGATCCAGGGCTTCACGAGTCGGTCCGACACGGACATGACTGAATCCGCCAGATGCTTCGGAGTCCTGATTCAGGACAATGAGAGACAGATCAGCGTTGCTGTGACCCTTCGTGTTGGAAAGCGTCCAGTCTCTCGATTCGGCGGGAATCTTATCCGGGGGACCGAGTTGTACGCACAGCTCATCCGGTTTCTCCCGATGGCTGTGTATTCGAACAAGGAGAGCATGACGACTGCCTGGTTCCAGTTTCGGACCGATCACGGTCTCCTTGAAGAGTTGGGCGGTGAGCTGTCCCTGTTGGTCGATTCCAAGAATGACCCGTTTCTCTCCACTGGCCGTTGCCATTGAAAACGTAGCCTGTTTGCCGATTTGAGGAACGATGAGATCCGCGGCAATATACAGTGTTGCTCCCTCATCACCCAGATCGATCCAGTGCTTCACCTTCTCTGGATGGGACCCAACAGGAGGCAGTGGATGATCCAGAACTACCGACGACGGCATCGTGATCTCATCGAGTGAAGACAGCTTGATCCTCAACACTTCAACAGATTGTTTCCCTCCGGCAAATGCAACAAGGAGATGGCCATCCTGCTCGATGGCATGCGGGTAATCCACGTGCCGCCCTCCAGCCAGCCAGGCAAGTTTGTCAAAGACGAGGCCATCATTGCTGATGGCGATCGTGAGCGGATCGCGTGCACGAGGATTGCTGTTCGAGATCAGGAGATATCGGCCGTCAGAAAGACAGAGGCCAAACAGTTTCGATGTGGCATCCGGGAAATTGGTGCGGAGCGGTGTGGTCCAGGTCCGCCCCTGATCTGCTGAGAAGGAACGGTAGAGAAACTTGCTGCCCCGATTGTCACGAAACAGAGCGGCCAGCCGGCCATCGGGAAGGGTCCACCAGAATGGTTCTTCCGCACTGAGTTCGTCGTTTGTGCCCAATACAGGAAAGGATTTCCAGTCGTTAATCGCATTCACCCCACCTACAAGGAATTGAACGCCGGTCTTTTTGTAATCGTAGGTGCGTCGCGACATCATCCATTCCCCAGAAGCAATCTTCTTTGGAGGGAAATTGTTGATCGCATTGTCTGCAACCAGACCTGCGTCCTCCCATTGGGAATCTGTCCAGCGGAATGCACGCAGTTCAAGCCCAGGACCAAAGAACCCCGCAGCTTCGTCCAGCGAACA
>JAGQQT010000414.1 GCA_020426065.1 Planctomycetaceae bacterium
AGATCACCTGCCCAGTGAGAAACACCATTCGGCCAGCGGTAAACTTCTCCGGTAGCCGGTCAATATAGGCTGCCGTTTTCATGGGAGAGTCGGGATCATTGTTCTGAGCGGCATAGGTATCATTGGCCCGATAGTCATTTGTCAGTGAGATCCTCTGCAGCCATTTGATCGACTTGAAACCATAGGCCCAGGGAACAATCAGCCTTACCGGGCCTCCCCGCAGCAATGAAATCGGCTCGCCATTAAGGCGATAAGCCAGAAACACGGGGGGATCTCCTGGAGCGTGTTCCATCACCTGCGAATAACTGAGCGAGGACTGAAATAACTGGTCTGGATCGTTGTTGTGGTACCCGCTGTAATACACCCGCCGGACATTATGCAGTTCGCCACACAGTCGAAGGACTTCTCGTAATGGTACACCCTCCCATAAACCCTGTCCGAGAGGCTGTGGAATGTTGAGACACTGCATCGCCTTGAGGTAGCGGACACTGCAGGTTTCGCCCAGTTTCAGCAGCATCGGAAGATCGATGGCCGAGTTGTCTTCCAGCCGAAACTGCCGCTCCGCACTGGCGGGACCTTTGACGGTCTCGCCGGTGAAGGGATCGACATCGACCTCAAGTCTCCAGGATTCGGGAGTCAGGCGAGCTTCGACAAGTGCATCTCCCGTCAAGGTATGCGGCTTGGGGTTTCCTCGTGAAACATCACGGAAAGATTCGGCAGGAGTCAGGATTGGATGCGGTGCAGGTGGAGCGGCCTCAACGGGAGACTCTTTGCTCAGCTCCGCTCGAACTGACGAGGAGTGTCCCAGGCTCAGCAAACTGCTGGCCACAATGGCTCCGGATTGAAGAAACGTTCTGCGATCTGGCATGCTGCATTCTCAATCTTGAGTGAGAGGAATCGAGACACAGTTTAACAGGACCTGTATTGCTCCTGCCATTCCGGCTTCAGTCGCGAAACCGGAACCACCAGGAAAGTTTGTGAAGTTCCATGGCCGGCACCACCAGCGAAGCCAGCAGAACGATCGGGATCCAGACATTCAGCGCAACGGGCATCGTTCCCAGAATCTGCTGCATGAAGGGGAGATGCATTACGAGAACATGGATCAGCAACGCTCCCAGTGCTCCGCCAAGGAGGATAGGACTTTTCAACGGAGAAAGGCAGAAAGCAGATCTCGTTTCTGAACGACAGTTGCCGATATGAAAGTTCTCGAACAGCACCATCACGAGCAGGAGTACATTTCGGGCAGATGCTTCATCCCATCCCTGTTTCAACAGCCAGAAAAAGATCATAAAGGAAATTCCTCCCATCACCGAGGCGGCCACGATCAGACGTTCCAGCATCAGCCGATTCAAGATCCGCTCATTGGTTGGGCGTGGCTTACGCAGCAGTACATCGGACTCTCCTGGTTCGAAGGCCAGCGCGACATCCTGAATTCCGTTGGTAACCAGATTGAGCCAGAGGATTTGCACCGGCAGTAATGGGAGAGGCGTCCCGGCCATCATGCTGAGTGCCATCAGGACGAGTTCCGCTGCCCCGGTGGAGATCAGCAGATAAATGACTTTACGAATATTGTCATAGGCTATCCGCCCTTCTTCAATACCACTGACAATGGTTGTGAAGTTGTCATCACTGATGACCAGTTCAGCCGCTTCCCGAGCCACATCGGTTCCCGATTTCCCCATCGCAATGCCTATGCTGGCACGTCGCAAGGCCGGGGCGTCGTTGACGCCGTCTCCAGTGACGGCAACAAACTGGCCGGCATTCAGCGCCGCTTCAACTATTTCCAGTTTCTGACGCGGGGCAACTCTGGCAAACACGCGGATCCGCTGTACGTAGTCCGCCATCTCCTCTGGAGTGGCCTCGACCAGTTCCGCTCCTGTGACCACCTGACTCTCATCGTCAGCCAGTCCCAATTCTCTCGCTATCGCCAGAGCTGTGACAGCATGATCACCGGTCAACATGGAAACCCGAACCCCGGAAACGTAGCAGGCCTCGATGGCCTGTTTCGCTCCCACACGCAACGGATCAATCATACCCACAAAGCCCAGAAAGGTGAGCTGTTGAGGTGTGTTTCGATTTTCGTAAGAGTATGTTCCCATTCCTTCGGCAACGGCCAGCACTCTCAAGCCGCGGCTGGCCAGGGATTGAGCACGGGATTCCCAGTCGGCACTGATGGAATCTAAATTGCACATCGCCAGGATGCGTTCGGGAGCACCTTTGACAATCACAAATTCTTTGTTGTCGAGTGTGTGATAGGTCGCCGCATACTGCAGCTCAGATTCAAACGGGATTTGTCCGTTTTGTGGATGGGCTTTCAGTATAGTCGGACGATGCAGACCCAGTTTGACTCCGAAGGCAAGTAACGCAACATCCACGCTGTCTCCCCGCCATCGCCAGTCTCCTCCCTTTTCGGTGAGTTCGGCTTCATTGCAAAGGACGCACCCCCGGGCCAGTCGATCCAGATCGGAACTCATACCCCAGCTGACAGGCTGGCCTGCATGGAGAACGGTTCCTTCGGGGACAAAGCCCGCGCCGGTAACTTCCAGTGTGGTCCCATCAGGAAGTTCAGCAACACACACGGTGAGCTCATTGACGGTAAGTGTTCCGGTTTTATCCGTAGCAATTAACGTACAGCTGCCCAGCCCTTCAACTGCTGTTAATCGTCTTACAATGAGTCCGCGACGTGCCATGCGAGTTGTGGCAATGGCGAGTGTAACGGTCATGGCGACCGGCAATCCTTCCGGAATGGCAGCCACAGTCAGGGCAACAACGAACAGGAACATTTCCGTCACGGTGAAATGGCCGAACACGATTCCCATCAACCCGATCAGGATGGCAATCGAAACCGTGGCTACGGAGATCAGATTGGTGAACTTTTCCATGCGGATGAGGAGCGGAGGTTTTCCACTGACAGCCCCAACAACATCCAGTGAGAGTTTTCCGACAGCTGTGGCTGTTCCCGTGGCAACCACCAGCCCACTACCTCGTCCCCGCGCAACAATCGAACCGGCCCAGGCCATATTGGCCCTGTCCCCAACGGGGGCCTGAGGATCACCATTCCAGGCAGCAGATTTTTCGACCGCAATCGATTCTCCGGTCAGTAGTGATTCATCTATTTCCAGGCTGTAAACCGTTAACAGACGCATGTCGGCCGGGACACGGTTACCAGATTCCAGCAGAACAATATCGCCTGGAACAAGCTGGTCGGCTGGAATCTCGATGGTCTCTCCGTTGCGATTGACTGCCGCTCGAATTTCCAGCAACTTCTTCAATGCTCGACTGCTTTGCTCAGCCTTCCGCTCCTGATAGGTTCCAATGCCTGCATTGAGAAGGAGAACGAGAGCAATAAAGCCTGCATCTTCCAGTTTCCCAATCATCACCGAAACAATTGCTGCGATGATCAGAATGGTAATCAGGGGGCTGAGAAACTGCCGCAGGGCAACCTGCCAGAGGGTCGCTGGCGGTTCTTCGGGAAGGCGGTTCAACCCAAATACTTCCAGACGCCCTCGCACCTCCTCATGAGACAAACCGTATGGAGTGGCTTTCAGCTGCTCAAAAAGCAGGTCCAGATCCATAGCATGCCAGGGAGTTTCCTCGTCGGGTGGCACGGTTTCAACACCTTGATCTGTCACGAATACTCTCGTTCTGAATCGATTCCTGAAAACCCACACACGTATTATAAACGATGTGAATCTGACCATCCATGGCCGCTCTCCACGTCTGCCGGGTAGTCAGGTGAGATTTCTGCGTTAGCATTGTATGAGAGGAGTGTTCCCTGATGTTTCACGCAGCATTCCGAAACTCGCCCATAAGAAGGGGGCAGGAATGATGATCGATCTGGGCCATGCATTACTTGGGCAGTTGACTGAACGAGGTCATCAGACAGACAAGCCGCAACTTCTGGAAACGCACATCTCCTGGGTTCTGCTTCAGGGAGACTTTGCCTGGAAGATCAAGAAGCCAATCCATCTGGCGTTTGTGGATTTCTCCACACTTGAGAAACGTAAGTATTTCTGCGAGGAAGAAATTCGCCTGAACCGACGGCTCGCCCCCGATCTTTATCTGGAAGTGGTTCCTGTTACCGGGACACTGCAAAATCCGGTTCTGGAGGGGGACGGAGAACCCATTGATTACGCCGTGAAAATGAAATCCTTTCCACAGGATCGGCTGCTGAAAACTGTTGCCTCCCAAGGAAAGCTGCCAGCACAGTACATGGATCAGATTGCCGGGACTCTCGCGAACTTCCACGATGTAATCGCCGTTGCCGGGCCGGAATCCGAAT
>JAGQQT010000415.1 GCA_020426065.1 Planctomycetaceae bacterium
AACTTGACAATCTGCCGGTTTCACGTGAAACCGGGAAGTCTGCAAAAACAGGGACGATTCCTGCAAATGCTCCGAGAATTCCCAGCCCGAGACGAACCAAACAGAAAAGAACCTGTCTTTCTCCCAAAAAAGGGATTCAAAACGCGATTGACCCCTCGCCGGGAAGATCCTAGAATCCGCCCACCACGGGGCGTAGCTCAGCTTGGCTAGAGCGCCTGCTTTGGGAGCAGGAGGTCGCACGTTCGAATCGTGTCGCCCCGATTTTTCGCCTCCGGCGAAAAATAGAGAGTTGAGTCGAGAGGGAATAAAAGAGCCCCCTCAAAGGTGTTGGACCTGCTAACTTATCCTCACTGGAACGTCTCCTCACTCTCCCGCTCCTATGCATTCCACTACCGGTCAACCATCTGACCACCTCAATTACCCTCGGTAACTCGTTAGGAATGTATCACTGCGATATGATCATGTGGGTTGGCGATTGAGTCCGTTCACTTCTGTTTTCTTCGCCTCTCTGGTTAATGATCGAATCCTGGTGAAACATCAAGTGCATGACTGAGCCTTCCGGAGTCCCGAGATCCCCAGAAGAGACCGACGCCTCCCGGCCCGGTTTGCTGGCCATGCTCTGGGATCAGAAATCGACCAGCCTGGCATTTCTCGCCCTGGTGGGGATCGCTCTTCACTTCCTGCTGCTGTATGGCCCTGCCAGCACGACGGGGATTGCACAAGTCCCCCTCGTCTTCATTCTGATCGTTGGGGGGATTCCGCTAGTCCTGGATCTGCTGATTAAATTCTGGCAGTGGGAGTTCGGCTCGGATCTGCTGGGAGGCATCTCGATCATCACCTCGGTCCTGCTGGGAGAATACCTGGCGGGCTCGATCATCGTGCTGATGCTCTCGGGGGGAGAAGCGCTGGAGCGTTATGCGTTACGGAATGCCTCTTCGGTTCTGGAGGCCCTGGCGAAACGGATGCCCTCGGTTGCCCATCGAAAGCAGAACTCTACCATCGAGAATGTTCCGCTCGACCGGATTGAGGTGGGGGATGAACTGATCATCTATCCGCACGAGATCTGTCCGGCTGATGGGATCGTCACCCAGGGTCGAGGTGAAATGGACGAGTCTTATCTGACCGGTGAACCGTTCGAGATCCGGAAAATCGTCGGCTCGAATGTGATTTCAGGAGCTGTGAATGGGGAGTCCGCTCTGACGATCCGGACCACGCACAAGGCCTCCGATTCCCGCTACGCGAAGATCATGAGCGTGATGAAGGAGTCCGAAACGAAGCGTCCCCGGATCCGTCGGCTCGGAGATCAGTTGGGAGCCATCTACACTCCGGTTGCTCTGCTGGTCGCGATTCTGGCCTGGGCCCTCAGTGGAGAGTCGATCCGGTTTCTCTCCGTTCTGGTCATTGCGACTCCCTGCCCCTTACTGATTGCGATCCCAATTTCAATCATCGGTTCGATCTCCCGCTGCGCGTCCCGATCCATCATCGTGAAAAACCCGACCGCTCTCGAGCAGATCACGAGTTGCCAGACGGCCATCTTCGACAAGACCGGAACCCTCACCTACGGAGAACCCAAACTGATCGCCCTGCATCAGGCCGGGGGATTCGAGGCTGACTTTGTATTGAGTCTGACCGGAAGCCTGGAGCGGTATTCCAAACATCCACTGGCTGAGGCCATCGTCCATGCTGCAGCTGAGCAGAAACTGGATCTGCCCGAGGCGGCCAACGTCTCTGAGGTACCTGGCAAAGGACTAACGGGGACAGTGGCTGGGCATACTGTCCAGATCACGAGTCGAAATAAACTGATGGAACTTGAGGTGACGGGTGCCGACCAGCTCCCCCCCATTGCAGGTGGACTGGAGTGCGTGGTGGTTCTGGACAACAGGTATGCAGCCATGCTCCAGTTTCGGGATGCTCCCCGGGAGGAAAGCCCTTCGTTCATCAAGCACCTCGGTCCCAACCATGCCTTCAAACGACTCCTGCTGGTCTCGGGAGATCGGGAATCAGAAGTCCGCTATCTGGCCGAACAGGTTGGCATCACCGAGGTGCATGCCCAGCAGAGTCCCGAACAGAAGCTGACGATCGTGCGTGAGGAAACATCACGCGTGAAAACGCTCTACCTGGGAGATGGCATTAACGATGCCCCCGCCATGATGGCTGCCAGCGTTGGTATGGCCATTGGCCAGAACAGTGACGTGACCGCCGAAGCAGCGGATGTGGTGATCATGGACAACTCACTGACTCGGGTTGATGAGTTTCTGCACATCAGCCGAAGGATGCGGAGGATCGCTCTGCAAAGCGCTTTGGGGGGAATGTCTCTCAGCATGATTGGGATGGGTTTCGCCGCTGCGGGAATGATTGCTCCCGTGACAGGTGCGATTATTCAGGAAATCATCGATGTGCTGGCTGTAGTGAATGCCCTGCGTGCAGCGCTTCCACCAAGTCATCTGCACGATCTGGACCTGAACAAATCCGAACAGAATCCCTCCGCCTGACTCTTATCCGAAACGGTTTTCAGGCGGTGAGCGGAGAATGTTTCAAATTCTGATCATTCCAATTTGACCGCGCAGAATGACGACCTATCTTTTCGTACGGATCTACGGAACCGTGAGACATCTAGACAACATCGCCGACGCAGGGCGTCGTGCGAGCGTTATCAGCGCGGCAAGAAATGCTGGGAGCATTGAGGGGACTTGCCGCGCTGTTTTTTTGCGCGCCGGGATCTGCTTTCCGGTCCCCACCATGTGCTTGAGACAAGGTCACCGCATGCTGTAAGGAGAGCTGGTGACGAACGAAGAGGACCTGATTTCCCCCCTCACCCTCTCCCCCGATGGAATGTCGAGGGAAATGGATCACCGATTTCGGGGGAGAGGGGACGATATGTTGCGTCTCTTTTCATGCAGCGAACTACTGCTTAAACGTGATCTACAAAGTCCCTTCTCCCCACCATGTGCCTGGGATACCGTAAAGTCGATGCTGTGGGGAGAGAAGGTTAGGATGAGGGGTAACAATACAGATATAAGCAATCAGAGTTCATTCTTAATCTTTTCACCCTGATCATCCCTGTGATCGAGTGTCGCGGAATTGTGCCAGGGTTACTTGGAGAAAGGTGACTGGAAGTGGCACCTCCAAGAACAAATCCCCAAAGCACTAACTTGACCTGCCGGGAAAATTCATCACAGTTTCACGTGAAACCCTCGGGGAAAACCCTGCAGTGGACCATGTGTATTCTGGATGAACTTTTGGCAGAGCGATATGAGACGCGGCATTTTCGGCGGCACTTTCGATCCGGTCCACTACGGTCACCTGATCCTGGCAGAGACCTGCCGGGATACCTGCCTGCTTGATGAAGTAATCTGGCTGCCGACCTTTCAATCTCCATTCAAATCGGGAAGCCAGCCGACCGATGCGCGGCACCGGTTGGCCATGATTGATCTGGCCATTGCCGGAGTCGCGGAGTTCCGCATCGACCCCCGGGAGATCAACCGGAAACAGGTCAGCTATACCGTCGAGACTCTGACCGAAATGAAAGCTGAGTTTCCCGAGGACGAACTGTTCTTCCTGATTGGAGCAGACTCCCTCCGAGACCTCCCCTCCTGGAAAGAACCGGAACGGATTGTTTCCCTGGCAACCATTGTGGCGGTGAACCGGCAGGCAGGTCAGCTCGGCAGGATTCAGTCCGATTTCGAGGCTCTGCCGGAGTCCATTCGGGAGCGGGTCCAGATCGTCAACATGCCGGAAATCGGAATTTCCGCCACGGACCTCCGTGAGCGGGTGGAGGCGAAATCTTCAATTCGTTTCCTTACCCCCAGACCCGTGGAACGGTATATTGCGGAAAACAACCTGTATCGTGAATCCCAATAACCTCAGACTTCTGGTGTTCGCCCCATGCTTCACAACACTTTTTTACGGCTCTCGGTTTGCGTTCTGGGACTGGTCCTCAGCCTGTCCACCGCTGCTCTGGCTCACCCCGGACATGGAACAACCGACCCTGCCAACACGATCGAGCACTACACATCGGAGCCGGTCCATACCGCTCCTGTCCTGCTGGTCGTTGCCGGAGTCGTCTATTTTGTCTCCCGCTTCATCAGCCAGAAACTGCGGAATCGGTAATGGATCGGAGCTGATTGATCCAGCAGAATTCCGCCCCGCCAATCGTGGATGTTTCCCGATTGTCTTGGTAAAAATGAGTCCAATTCAACAACGATTTTCCAATTCGGGCTGCCCCTGTGCGCAGCCACAGATCAGATTCAGCGAGAG
>JAGQQT010000416.1 GCA_020426065.1 Planctomycetaceae bacterium
ACCTGGGCTTCGTATCCGTCAGTGAATCCCGGTTTGCGGGTCGTGCGGAAGTAGACCCCGGAATTGCCGCCATCGTTGATTTTGGCTTCTACGCGATAGCGAAAGTTCTTGAATGGACCTTGAGTGCAAACCAGCATCGAAGGATTTCCCGTTCCGACAATCGCCCCCTCTTCCACTTTCCAGTAGCTGTCTTCCTTGCCGACTTTTTCCCAGCCGTCGAGGGTTTTTCCATCAAACAGAACCTGCCAGTTTTCCTTTTCCGCTTTCGCATCATCAGCGGCCAGCAGAGGGGAAGTGACAGTCAGGATCGCCAGTGCCAGAAACAGATTGGGAATTCGAATCTTCATGGTGTGTGTCCAATAGTTGAAGGGATGGAATGGGATAGTGACTTATTTGTGTCAAGTAGAACATAACAGATTGATCAAATAGAAGGTATTGAACAAGAGCTGACTTCGGCTTGAGCAGTGGAGTTTCTACCAGCAAAATGAGATCAAAACTTGTCATATTTTCCTGTTCGAGAAAAATCATGGCAAGCATAATGGCAGGGACAGGTCTACAGCGGAGTTTTGTTATGAATGAAGAATTAAAGGAATCTGAATTGGCAAATTCCAAAACGGTCGAATCAAATCGATGGATTTTCAGGCTGATTCTGCTGGCCCTGATAATTGCCACTGGTGGTGGGATCGCCTGGTTCCGGCATATTCAACAACCCTATCGGGAGGCGGCTGAGTTACGAACGTTGATCGAATCTCTGGCTGGTCGGAAACCAGACAACCTGAATACCCGGCAGTGGGAAAGTGCTGTCGACTGGACGCGGGCCCTGCATGGCAACACACTGGTTTGGGATTTCCGAGACGGGAAAGCCATCCGTGAGTTGCGACTCGAAGTAGAAGAGAAACTCAGGGAACCGGCAGATCTGGACACGATCTTGTGGATCTGGGACCGCTATTCCCACCTGTGCCGACTCGGTTCTGAATATCAGAAATGGCGGCCGATTATGCTGGACGAAGTCAACAGCCTGGCCGATTGAAACGACTTCAGAAATCTGACAACTCCTCAAGTCGATCACTCCCGGAAGTGGACTGGAGTCCATATTTCTTCTGGCGTGAGAAATCATTGCAGCGAAACAATCTGGCAGGACGATGGTTTAATGCTCTGCCTCTGCTTCTCAGGAAAACTCTTCCCTGCGGTCAGCACCGGCAGATAAAATCAAATGTCGCCGATCTCTGTTCTTTTCGAAAAAACGGCCATTCGAGTTGTAGAAGTCTCTCCTCGCCACCGTTTCATCACGCGTTATGAAAACCTGGAAAATAGGCATCATTGGAGCCGGCCCTGGCGGGCTGTTTACTGCGTATTCTCTGCAGAGAATGCTCAATGCCCCCATTGCCGTGACAATCTTTGAAGCCACAAATCGGGTGGGAGGGAAAATCCTCACCCCCCAATTCAACACCGGTAAGCTCTACTATGAGGCCGGAGCGGCAGAATTCTATGATTATTCGGGTTTTCAGGAAGATCCACTCAAGGAACTGATTGAGGAGATGGGACTCCCCATTTGTGAAATGGGCGGTCCTTCCGTTTTTCTGGACCAGAACCTGATCGCCAATCTGGATGATCTGGAACGTCATTACGGAGCGGCCGCTCGATATGAAATGCAGCGTTTTGACCGGTTTGCCCGGGACTTCATGACGCCGCAGGAATACTACAACGCCGACTACCCGGAAGGCTGGCTGGGGAAACCAGATCGGAACCGCTTCCAGCAAATCATGAACAAGGTTCAAAATCCGAACCTGAAACGTTACCTGCAGACACTCCTCCACAGTGACCTGGCCACCGAACCGGAACGGACCAGTCGGACCTATGGTTTGCAGAACTATCTGATGAATGATGCCGCTTACATGCGACTGTACGGCATTGAAGGAGGCAACGAACGGCTCCCCCGGGAATTGGCCAAACGGATTCAGGCAACTTTCTGCATGAATACTCCCGTGACCAGCATTTCCCGCACGCCTGAAGGGCAGCTGGAAATTACGTCCATCCATGAAAATCAGGAGCAAAGCCAGGAATTCGATTACGTGGTTGTTGCACTGCCGCATAACCATTTACGTTCAGTCAATTACTGTGGGGATCTGCTCAGTCAGGCAGTGGATCGTCATTACGATCATTACTGTCATCCGGCCCACTACCTGAGAATGACCCTGCTCTTTGAAAAAGCGTTCTGGAAGCCACTGCTGAAGGACTCCTTCTGGATGCTGGACGAGTTTGAAGGCTGCTGTCTGTACGACGAATCATCCCGAATTCCAGGATGTCAGTACGGTGTATTGGGCTGGTTACTGGGAGGAAATGTCGCTCAACAGTTGTGTACAAAGAGCGATCCGGAGCTGATTCAACTGGCGCTGGACTCATTACCTCAATGCCTCCGACAGCATCAACTCCCCTGCCTGGAAGGCAAAGTCCATCGCTGGGAAGCAGCAGTGAATGCCATGCCGGGAGGAGAAGTGCCCCAGAGTCTGGACCGTCGGCATCAACCTGAACCACATCAGCATCCCACTCTGTTTTTCGTTGGGGACTATCTGTTCGACTCCACACTGAATGGGGTGATCGACTCGGCAGAGTATGTTGTCAGCTGGATTGCCTCGGAAATCCATGCTCCCCAGAAAATCGTCGTGCCGAAACAGTTTCCCAACAGTTCACCAGCCACAAATCCTTCAGAGGAATCTGACGTGAAGGTTGCGTGCGATCTGTCAGAGTCGCCAGTTTCCTGAGCGTTCCCCTGCATCTGAACTACATTCGGTTTTCATTTACCAGACACTTTCTCAATTGATCAATTCCATGAACCAGATCACATCTCAAGCCCGATTGCCCGAATCCGCCTCGATCAGCCGACTCATCCTGACTGCTGAAGCCGGAAACACATCCCAGGCCGTCTACCAGTTCACCGGGCCGCTCCCATTCCGTGCATATGAAATTGAAAAACTGGACAAGGGAGAACGGCACAAGGAAGAGTTATGGTTACTGAAAATCCCGGGGCAATACCTGACAGAAGACTTCCCGGTGGAAGCAGTCCATACCTGGATGGCTTCTCAGGGTGCCATGGCTGATGAAGGCCAGCAGCTACTGACTTTCCACGGCACACAAATTGTCTGGTCTGCTCATTGCATTGCGATCATGGCCGATGACTCCGTTATGGAATCGGTGGTCCGGAGTTGCCTGGAACATCTGTATTATCTGCGGGAACTGAATCGCATTGAGGCCGAACTGCAGGAGATGTGGCCGCAAGCGGAGCAGGATGTTTCGATGGCATTTGAATTCAACCAGTCTCAACTGCTCAAACGCCCCAATCTGAAGCAACGTTTCCAGCAGGCTCTGCTGATGCAGGGAAGACTGAGCCGGATGTCGAGCCGGATCAATCGTCCTTACCTCTACCCCCCCACACTGGCCAGCCAGATTGGCGAACGATTGTGTGAACGGCTGCAGCTGGCACATCGGCATGAGTGCCTTTGCGATCAACTGGAAATCCTCAATGGACTGTATGAGCAGTGCAGCCAGCGTGCCAGCGACTTTGTCCTGACCCGCTCCGGAAATCAACTGGAGTGGATTATTATCATCCTGCTGCTGGCCCAGATTCTGCTTTCCGGATTTGATATGCTTACCAGTCTGGAAACGACCGCCACAACCACGACCGCGACACCGGCAACATCGGACACGACAGGACAGTAATCGATGCGATACCTTTCGATTGATGTTTTGCGGATGATGGCCATCTTTGTCATGGTCCTGGTGCACTTTGCCGAGAATCTGGCCGGAACGATTCTCCCGATTGCCGGGTTGGGCGCACCAGTGTTCGCTTTCCTTTCCGGCTGCAGTTACAAACTGTGGCTGGCAGGCGTGGAACGAAAACAGATTCCGGAAAATGAGATCTTTCGCATCTCCATGCGACGGGGACTGTTTGTTTTCAGTGTGGGACTGCTGTTTAATGTACTGGTCTGGTTTCCCGAAGAAATCTTTAACTGGGACGTGCTGACGTTTATCGGGGCTGCCCTGATTTTCCTGAACCTGACCCGTCGCCTCCCTCTGCAGGTGCTGATTGCCATTGCCGTCGTTGCATTGTTGATCAGTCCGTTTCTCCGCGCGATGGCCGATTACAATTCTTACTGGCAGCAACTTTATTTCGATCCCGACATGACACTCCCGGATGTCGTTATCGGGTTTCTGGCTGTGGGGTACTTTCCGTTTTTCCCCTGG
>JAGQQT010000417.1 GCA_020426065.1 Planctomycetaceae bacterium
AGGCGGCAGAGGGGAGGTTGTCGAAGTCGATTCCCTTTCCCTGGAACAGAAGTTTCCCAGACGTGTCGAAAACAGCAGATTGGATCGTGCATTCAGTGGAATCAGCGGGCTTCTGAGATTACATTCTGGCCAGTACGGATGCGGAACCTGTTCCGTGAAATGATGTTGTGGCTTCTCATCACCTCGGGTGACTGACAAAGAATGGAAATCTGGTGAGCGTCTATCTTGGAATCGACATCGGGACCAGCGGTACGAAAACTTTGGCAATGCGCGAAGATGGGGCAATTCTGGCCACTTCGACATTTGAGTACCCGCTTTCCAGCCCGCGTCCAGGCTGGTCTGAGCAGGATCCGGAAGACTGGTGGCAGGCTTCCATCAAGGGGGTCCGTAAAGTTCTGTCCGAGGGAAAAATCAAAGCGGCCGATGTCAAAGGTATCGGGCTGAGCGGGCAGATGCATGGATCGGTGTTTCTGGATCAGGCGCAGTCAGTGATTCGGCCCGCTCTGTTATGGAATGACCAGCGAACCGTGGCGGAATGTGCGGAAATCGAACAGCTGGCCGGTGGTCGCAAGAAGCTGATTCAGATGGTGGCCAATCCGGCGCTCACCGGTTTCACCGCTCCCAAAATCCTCTGGCTGCGAAACCATGAGCCGCGAAATTACGAAAAGCTCCGCCAGGTTCTGTTGCCCAAAGATTATATCCGCTACCTGCTGACTGGAGAATTCGCTACCGAAGTCAGCGATGCTTCCGGAACTCTGCTGCTCAATGTTGCTGGACGGGACTGGAGCAAACCGCTGCTGTCCAAGCTGCAACTCGATGCCGGACTGCTTCCCAAAGTTTATGAGTCAGAGGAGGTCTCCGGGCAACTGACACATGAAGCAGCCAAACTGCTGGGCTTGAATCCAGGCACCCCTGTGGTGGGAGGCGGTGGCGATCAGGCAGCTTCCGCAATTGGAAACGGGATCGTGAAGTCGGGTGTGGTTTCAGCCACGATGGGAACTTCAGGTGTGATCTTTGCCCACAGCCAGGAGATGCAGGTCGATCCGGCGGGCCGGGTCCACACGTTCTGTCATGCCGTTCGTGGAGCCTGGCATGTGATGGGCTGTGTGCTTTCGGCAGGTGGTTCTTTGCAGTGGTATCGGAATCAACTGGCGGAACTGGAAGTCGCTCAGGCGAAAAAACAGAAGTTGGATCCCTATCAGCTGCTGACCGAACAGGCAGCGAGCGTGGGGCCGGGATGCGAAGGACTGCTGTTCCTGCCGTATCTCTCGGGAGAGCGAACTCCGCATGCTGATGCCAATGCCCGTGGCTGCTGGATTGGCCTGAGCCTCCGCCATCGCCGGGCCCACCTGGTCCGCTCGGTCATGGAAGGGGCAACCTATGCCATGCGAGACACACTCGAAATTATCAAGGAAATGAATATCCCTGTCCGTCAGGTTCGCCTGTCTGGTGGAGGTGCCCGCAGTCCACTCTGGCGACAGATGCAGGCCGATATCTACGGAAAAACCTGTGTCACGATTAATGCCGAAGAAGGCCCCGCCTATGGTGTCGCTCTGCTGGCCGCAGCAGGAACAGGCGCTTACAAAAATGTTGTGGAGGCCTGCCAGAAAACAATTTCCGTAGTGTCGGAAACGAAAACAGATCGCAAGGCAGCGAAAATCTATGACCAGTTTTATCCCCACTATCAGCGGTTGTATCGCTCGCTCAAAAATGATTTTGCGGCAATTGCTGAGACAGTTGAGCAGACAACCTGAATTTGTTCACGAACATTTGATTCGACCCATTCCCTCAAATACTGCAGATTGAATTCGTCAGTCGAGACCACCCGTTCTGGAGGCAGGTATGAAAATTGTTGTGGTGGGAGGCGTTGCCGGAGGAGCGTCCTTTGCAGCTCGGGCACGTCGTCTGAGTGAAACTGCCGAGATCGTGATCTTCGAGCGGGGAGTTGCTCCCTCGTTTGCAAACTGCGGTTTACCGTATTATGTCGGCGGGGAAATCCAGACTCGCTCCAAACTGCTGGTCACTTCGGTAGAGCAGTTAAGAGTCCGACACAAGCTGGATGTCCGTCCCCGTACGGAAGTGACAGCGATTGACCGGGAGCGGAAAGTTGTATCTTTCCGCTCTCTTGAATCCGGGCAGACCGGGGAAATGTCCTATGACAAACTCGTCCTCTCACCAGGTGCTCAACCGCGGTTGCCTCCAGTCGCCGGCGCCCAGAGTGATCGGGTTCACACGATTCGCGACCTGACCGATGCAGACCGCCTCTGGCAGGCGGTTCAGGATAACGCCCGCCGGGTTGTGATCATCGGAGGGGGATTTATCGGTGTGGAAATGGCGGAAAATTTCCGTCGTCGTGGTTTTTATGTCGCTCTGATTGAGCGCAGTCCCCATGTCATGGCGATGTGCGATCAGGAAATGACTGTGCCGCTGCAGCAGGCCATGGTTGAACATGGAGTGGACCTCTATGTCAATGATGAAGTCACCAATATCGATCATCGCAATGATGTAGTCGATGTCAATCTGGGATCTGGAGTACGGCTGGTCGTGGACCTGGTGGTGGCGGCAATTGGAGTCGACCCTGAGAATGATCTGGCTAAAGCGGCCGGGCTGGACATTGGCCCCCGGGGGGGAATTGTTGTCAACGAACATCAGCAGACAAGTGATGCCGATATCTATGCCGTTGGCGATGCCATCGAAACAATTG
This sequence comes from Planctomycetaceae bacterium, assembly GCA_020426065.1. Lineage (GTDB taxonomy): Bacteria > Planctomycetota > Planctomycetia > Planctomycetales > Planctomycetaceae > Rubinisphaera. The sequence continues at coordinate 2,705 of JAGQQT010000417.1, forward strand.
ACTTCATCACCGGGGGACGGACACAGGTCCCACTGGGAGGACCGGCTAACCGTCAGGGTCGCATTGCTGCTGATCATGTCTTTGGCCGGACGACAAAATTCCGGGGAGTCCAGGGAACCGCGATTGTCGGGTTCTTCGAGCACTCGGCCGGGATGACCGGAATGAGCGAGAAGCGGCTGAAGCTGTCCGGAATCGACTATCGCAAGATTTATCTGCATCCCGCCCACCATGCCGGCTATTTTCCCGGTGCCGAGCAAATGACCATCAAGCTGCTGTTTGCTCCGGCCGACGGAAAAATCCTGGGAGCCCAGATTGTCGGCAAGAAAGGCGTGGATAAACGGATTGATGTGTTGAGCATGGCGATTCAGGCCGGGATGACTGTGTACGATCTGGAAGAAGTCGAGCTGGCCTACGCACCCCAGTTCGGTTCGGCCAAGGATCCCATCAATATGGCAGGCTTCATCGCTGCCGGAGTCTTGAGAAATGATCAGCCGATTATTCAGTCCGCCGATCTGCCCGCCATGCTGGAAGCAGGGGCGAAACTGATTGATGTTCGCACGCCGAAAGAATTTGCTTCCGGGCATATCCCTGGAGCAGTCAATATTCCTGTGGATGATTTACGAAATCGTCTGGGTGAAATCCCGCAGAGTACTTCCATCATTTCCTATTGCAAGGTTGGCCAGCGTGGCTACCTGGCAACCCGGATTCTGCTCCAGAACGGGTACGATGCCCGGAATCTGAGTGGAGGATTTACCACCTGGCAACTCCTTCATCCACGCTCCGAGTAGTTTCCTCCTTGTGGAACTGGTCCTAACGAAACAACCATCATTCATGTCAGTCAGCAATCGAGCAGAACTGGAGCAGTTCCTGCAGGACAGTTACGCTCGGGATCCGCTGGTCCAGTTCCGACTCAGCGGTGGAGAGGAACCGGATGCGTCGGGGAGTGTCCGTCATGAGATCCGCCCCGTGGAAATTCGAAATCAGGTCCAACTCCAGTGGACCAGTATTGATGCGGGCGGGAGACAGACGCACCAGAATTCGGACTGGCCTTCATCGCTGGAGAAGATTCTCGCTCTATTCGGCCAGCCATTTCGGAATCTGCTGGTGAGACTGCCGGAGGAAGACTGGCAGATTGGACTGGATCGAAAAAACAGGTTTCGCGTTCAGAAGCATCGGACCTCACCCAAAACCAAACCGGTCTCCAGTAGCCACGATACCAGCCGGCAATATCTCCTCCCTGAAGGCCAGCCGATTCCCTTTCTGGTTGAACTGGGTGTGATGACACCTGAGGGGAAAGTCCGCGCTGCCCAGCAGAAAAAATTCCGGCAGATCAACCGATTCCTCGAATTCCTGGCAGATGTCAAGGACCGATTCCCCACGTATCGTGTCATGCAGGTGATCGATTACGGGTGCGGAAAAAGCTATCTCACATTCGCCGTGAGAGAGTACCTGGTTCAAAAACTGGGGCTACAGGTGGAAATCCATGCCTATGATTCCAATTCTGGAATCATTGATGAATGCGAAAAAGTGCGTG
>JAGQQT010000418.1 GCA_020426065.1 Planctomycetaceae bacterium
GTGCGTCCCGATCTTCAGGTCTGGGTGATTACCGGCGATGGCGATTCGCTCTCGATTGGCGGGAATCATTTCATGCACATGATTCGCCGCAATGTGAATCTGAAGGTGATCCTGTTCAACAACCAGATCTATGGACTGACCAAGGGACAGTACTCTCCGACAAGTCCCAAGGGACAGAAAACCAAGAGTACACCTTATGGATCTGTCGACACACCACTGACACCGATTTCCATCGCCATTGGAGCACGTGCTTCCTTTGTGGCCCGGTCTGTCGATGTTGATGTGCAGCACCTGTGCATGGTGCTTGAGCGTGCTGCTCAACATAAGGGGACGGCACTGGTTGAAGTTTACCAGGACTGTAACGTCTTCAATACAGGCGCGTTTGAATTCGCTTCCAAGAAAGAGAACAAGAACGAGAACTGTATTTACCTGGAACACGGCAAGCCGATGATTTTCGGCAATAACCGAGACAAGGGAATTCGTCTGAATGCCTGTGGTCAGCCGGAAGTGGTTGAGCTTGGCAAAGGGGTGAATGAAGACGATCTGTTGTTCCATGATGAACAGGCGGACGATCCCACCCTGGCATTCATGTTGTCTCAGTTGCGATATCCGCACAATCCGGAGCCGATGGGTGTATTCCGTGCTGTTGATCGTCCGACTTACGATGACGATGTCAATCAGCAGGTCAAGGATGTTTCCGATAAGTACGGAGCCGGCAGCCTGGAAGATCTGTTCAACAGCGGTGATACCTGGACGGTTGCCTGATCAACAGCTGGTACTCGATTCAAAGATCCTGCAGGCTTGTGCCTGCAGGATCTTTTTTTGTTGAGTGGCCAGACGTGCCTGAGTTCTCTGAGCGACATTCAAAGTGTGGTCGTCAGTCTGGATTCATCGCCAGTCAACTGCAGTAACGTTTTGCGGTCGAGGCGATGACCTGGCTGGGGTCTTTGAGCAGTTTTTGGCACTGCTGCTGGAAATCCTCACTGGATTCCTCTGGGCAAATGGATGCTGCGGTTTTCAGGGCTTGAGTTCGGACCGTTTCCGCTTCGTCGGGATGCCAGTAGTCTCGAATAATCTGATAGACACTCTGGCTGCGAACACCGCTGCGAGCCAGAATTCTCAGGATATGCCACTGCTGGTCGATCAGTGGGCAGCGGTTGAGCTGTCTGGCCAGCTGGATGGCATCTGCTTCTGTCTGGATCTGGCCTTTCTCGAGGGATTCTGCAATCCACTCTCGCAGTTGTTCATCATCAGTCTGCCAGCAATCAATCAGAGCCAGCAACACTGAGCCAGAGACTTCAGAACGGGTTGCCAGCGAGCGAGCCGCTTCCCGGCGCTGTTGGGATGTTCCAGACTTGAGTTGAGTCAGTAAATCTTCCATGCCAGTCTTTCAGTTCCCTCTGTCAGTTCCACAACGTGAACGCGAAGTTCGTTTCTGTTTGAGCATTACAACAGCAGAATGACATGTTCCGACTTCTGGATTTCCGAGTAAACCGCCAGGACCTCTTCAGAGGATTGCATCATTGGCTCAAAGGTCAGGGCCACGTGACGCCCACCAGCAGATTCCCTCTGCTGGTAAGGTGGATCGAATTCCAGTTCCAGTGCCAGACGGACTGCTCCGACGATTTCTTCAATAAACTGCTCGTTGGCTTCACCAATGATCTTGAACGTGTAGGGACAGGGAAACTGATGGGTTGCTTCCAGCAGATCTTTGGGAGGAAGATGACTTTTCATGGATTCTCTTCAGCAGACGGAATTGTGATCGACCACAGAAAATCGATTTCTGGTCATGAATTCAGGCTTACCGACCTGGGATCTGTTGAACAGCCAGGGCAGTCCTGGCTGCATCCAGATTTCACTGAGAATTCTACTCAGGGAACCGGAGCGTGACGATATGAAATCGGGTGAGAATCGAGATGAGTTCCCGGATCTGGCTGCAGGTTTCAGTTTAGAGAAACAGCCAGGCAGGCCAGACTGCCCAACATGGCAATAATCACCATGCCGGCACAGCCCGCTGCGGCAGACTTGATTCCGTGCTGTTCTCCCAATGCTTCTACGGCATCCTTGGCTTCTTTCAGCCCGACACCCTTAAGTTCCCGATAGACTTTTATGGCTTCGATTTTCTTGTTGCTCTGCAGCAGCCCGAGGATTTTCTGGGTGACATGATCCGAAATATCCTCGAGCGATGCAGCCGGAGTATTGCCGGACTCGATCGCCTCAATAAATACTATGGCTTCTTTCAGGCCGGCTCCAGTTTCTTCGCGATACCGTTTGATTGCTCCGATCTTCTGACCATTGGCAATCATTTCGGCTATCTCAGCCGCTACATTCTTGCTCATGCGATATTTCTATTCTGGAGATTTCAGGATGAAAGCAGGACAAGGCGGTGTGATCAGTCGCAGCAGAAGAACATCCGGCTGCACTTCTGATAAGTTCCGGAGAAGCAGGCCTTGGTATCGGACCACATCTGACTGCACCAGGTTGACTGCGGGACGGGTGGAATTGAGGCAACAATCATCTCGGTTTCGGCAATCTCCGAGTACAGATGATGGTTGAGCAGACCAGCTCTCAGGCTGGCTGGCGAAACTTTGGCGGGTCGTTCAGCAGTCAGATAGCCTGCAGAAACCATGGCAGAAGTAATGTACTCCGAACAATGCACACCTTTAGCGGGTTTGCCTGAGATGTGATGTTTGATCCCGTAGGGTCTGCCGATCTGTTCTTCCAGTGCAAGCAGCAGTCTGGACTTCTGGTCTTCGCTCAACGGCTGATTTGGATTGAGCAGCACCAGATGATTGGGGGCACACTCCGTCAGGTAATCAATCAGCTCTGATTTTCGGACCCCGGTGCCATTTGCTGAGTCGTAGACAACCCACCTGCCCTCTTCGTTACAGAACATCATGGCGACGTGTGTATAAGGGCTTTGAGTAAACACTTTGACCGCCAGGCAATCCCCCTGATGCATGATCATCGCACCATCGACAGCCTGTTCGGAAAACAGATTGTGGACTTCACGGATATCCTTTTCAGAAAAAACCGGTTCGTCAGCCAGACTGCAGGACAAAAATCCCGCACTCCAGCAGCATGCCAGAATCAGTGCCAGAGTCTTCTTCATGGTTCGCCTCCTGTCAAGTTGCTTGCCGTATTGAACGACTGATTCCGTTCCAGGGTTCACTCGCATTTTTAAAAAGCCGGGTTAAGATTGCAACCTCTTTTCTGGTTTATGGTTACAGCGTGCAGGAAAAACGGTGTTCGGGATGATCCGGGGCAAGCCTGGCAATCCCGGGCGGGAAATTGGCAGCAGAATTCGCTACAGTATGGATTCAGGAAAACAGGGTGAAAGGGAGCGGGTATGTCTGCACTGATTGAGATGGAATTATCGCGGATTATCACCAGTGATATTAATGATCAGCAGATCATCTACCTGCACGAAGTTGATGGAAGACGGGAGTTTCCCATCCTGATTGGTCCTTACGAAGCCATGACGATTGAGCGTCGCGTGAAAGGCGAAGTCCATCCCCGCCCTCTCACGCACGATCTGCTGAAAAATGTGCTGGAGCAGCTGGGAGCAGAGCCGCACGATATCATTATCAACAGCCTGCACGAACACACCTATTACGCGGTGATTCGGCTGATGCAGGATGGAGAACTGGTGGAAGTTGACAGCCGTCCGAGCGATGCGATTGCCCTGGCCATGCACTACGATCCTCCCCTGCCCATCTACGTGGACCAGGAAGTGCTGGATTCGGTCAGCAGTTCCTGAGGCCCTCTAAAGCCAGAGGCCTCTTGTAGAGAGTCTGTTATTCGCTCCAGCGTTTCATCAGTCGGGTTTCCACCCCCAGATGATCGCAGATGCGGGCGACGATGAAATCAAACAGATCATCGATCGATTGAGGATCGTGATAAAAGCCGGGCATGGCAGGCAGTATCACCGCTCCGGCATCAGCCAGCCTCTTCATGTTCTCCAGCTGTATGCTGCTCAGTGGAGTTTCCCGGGGTACGAGAATCAGTTTGCGGCGTTCTTTGAGATGCACATCCGCCGCTCGATGAATCAGGTTCGTGGAAAGTCCGTTGGCCAGGCTTCCCAGTGTTCCCATCGAGCAGGGGCAAATGACCATGCCCGCTGTCCGAAACGATCCGCTCGCCATGCCCGCCTGAAAATCGGTCAGCTTGTGATAACTGAGCTGCGAAAGATTTTCTGCGGGGCATTCATTTCCCAGAAAGACCTCTGGATCGAAC
>JAGQQT010000419.1 GCA_020426065.1 Planctomycetaceae bacterium
ATCCCGCAGGTTCATATTCCCGGCAGCCATATCGATTTTGGCACGCAGGACGTGAGCCCCGTTCGGAAATTCCCCCGCCCGCATTCGCCGGAACAGATCCAGGTTCTCCTCCACGCTCCGATTCCGATACGGACTTGCCATGCCCGCTTCGTTCACCGTTCCCCGCTGCTGACGGATCTCTTCCAGAGTGCCGCTGTCCACATAGGCCAGACCTTTTTCAATCAGTTGCTCGGCCCACTGATAAAGCTGCTCGAAATAGTCGCTGGCATAGAATTCATCGTCCCACTGAAAGCCCAGCCACTGGACATCTTCCTTGATTGAGTCGACGTATTCGGTTTCTTCCTTGGTGGGATTGGTATCATCGAACCGCAAGTTGCAGCGGCCACCAAACTCCTGGGCAATCCCGAAGTTCAGGCAGATACTCTTGGCATGACCAATATGCAGATAGCCATTCGGCTCTGGAGGAAAGCGGGTCTGGACGCGGCCACCATGAGTCCCGTTTTTGACATCCTGGGCAACAATTTCCCGAATGAAATCGAGCGGCTTGTGAGGAGATTCTTCTGCGGCTTCTGCAGCCATGGGAGGGACATCCTTGATCAAGATTCATGGAGAACTGTTCGAGACACCCCGGGATTATATCGAATGGGAGAATCGACGCTATCTCTGTCTGCCAGCGTTTCAGCCCGGCAGGGGGATTCCCTTCAAATCAGAAATCACCAATCAGAAAAAGAGAACTCAGCCAATATTCACCCTCCCTCCCAGGTGAACGTGGCACGCTCAGGAGCGAAGCGGATGGGCGTGGTGAATCGGTTTTTGACACCTTACGGACTGGAAAGGCAATTCGCCACGCCCATCATTCCGCTCCGCTCCATTCTGGGCGTGCCACGGCATTTTGTTTGAGGTTTCAACTCAAGCATTTCAGGCCGTGTTTGATTTGTATCGATCCCAATACCCGGAGGGAGAGTGAAGTCAAAATCATGCTGCTCAGCCCGGAACCGGCTGACCAAGATGGATGGCGACCGCCTGCCGGGCAAAGGGTTCCGCCCACTTCTGATCGACGACCAGTGCCGGGTGCTTGTACTGATAATCACCAGTCCCCCGCTCCTGGCCGACCTGGCGGATATAATTCTCCCAGGTGCCGGTAGGAAGGAGCAGCATTCGAGGAGCAGTCAGCACGCCTTCTTTTCGTCTGGCACGCCAGAGAAAATTGAGAGCAGCCAGCTCTCGGTCAATGGCTTCCAGCAATCGGGGAGCCAGACTCTCATCGGGCAGAGAGCCAATCTCCAGGAAGAAATCGTAGCGGGGGTGTTCCTCTTCGAGACGCACCGGCACGGCAGTCAGCAGGCCGGGTGCGAGATTCAGTTCTGTGGCCGCCCGTTCATAGGCCATCACAATCTGGTGCTCAGTGACCTTTTCCCCTTCCAGGTCTCCAATGCGCCCTCCCTTCTGGATGAACTCCAGCAGAGGAGTCTGGCCGATAAATCCTGTACAGCGGACGATGTCTCCCAGATGAAACCGGTAATATCCGGCCGCACTGGTAAATACGAGATAATAATCCGCTCCCACTTCGAGATCGGGACCATCAACCACCACCGGACTGGAACGCCCCGCTTCAGCAATCGGCAGGTACTCGAAGAATCCGGAAACCAGAGAAGGAACACCTGAAGGAGTCCCATCTTCAAGGGGAATCGTGTGACGACCTTCACTCGAAACCAGTCCCATATCTCTTAAGGGAGAGGGACCAAAATAATCACCAATGGATTTCGACTGATAGCCAGCCGTTCCCCCCAGCCAGCAGCTGATGACCGGGTTCTCCCAGTAATCTTTGGGATAAAGATGCCCAGTCTTCCGGACAATCTGTTCCAGCTTTTTCGCAGCGGCAGGTTTCTTCCTGCTCACTCGCTTCTGCAGGGTTTGACGAACTGAGTCCGGAATCTCCAGGGTGTCTGTCAGAGTCCCCTCACGTAGATCGCGGATCAGCAACTCAGAAAACTGATCGCCCACCTGGGCCAGACGCAGCAGTGTCCCTGGATTCATGAGCAGGATCCAGCCTATCGGTGCATCCAGACACAATCGCAGCACCGTGTAATAACGGGTAATCGGATCCGGGATATCATTCAACTCGCTGGGGATGGCATAGAAGGGGCGGAGAAAAGGACTCTGCGTGCGGGCCAGCAGGGCACTGATCATGCTGATGGAATATCCTCCGGCCGTCGTTCCCATATTCCAGGTCCCGGCCATCTGCAGCATCAGCTTGCCGAGATAATCTGGATGATCGGCAAACAGTTTCATCCCCCATAGACTCCACGCCAGTTGATACTGTTTCATCCAGACGTTCGTGACCGGGTTCAGTTTGGGTTTACCCGTGGTGCCCGTCGTAATGGTAAACCGCAGCAATTTTTCCTGAGCCGGAATCAGTGCCTCTGTCTGACCGGCAGCCACGGCATCAATGTAAGGTTCGAAGTAAGCGTATTCAGAAATGGGAACTCGGGAACGGAACTCGGCGATGTTCCGGATTTCTGAAAAAGCGTGATCACGCCCAAAGCGGGTCGACTCCGCCGCTCGAATGCGATTCAGCAACCACTCCTGCTGCTGCAGAACCGGCTGCTGCAACATCTTTTCGAACCGCCCCCATTGCTGACGGTGAGCCCAGCCAATACCCCACCGGGCAAGCGGTCGAATGAGCTTGGGATTCAAGTCAGCAGGCTCCTCTGAGGATAATGGATTGACCGAGAAATTATGGAATCGGAGTCAGCCGGAAACAACAGGTTATTCCAGTTGCAGACTCAGAAGTTTGCAATTACGGAGCGGTTATCGGGTTGGTTGGACGACTCCGGCCTGAGGCGATCGATTCCTGCAGCAGAGCCTGCAGTTCCGCAGCGATCTGGGGATGTTCCAGGGCCAGATTCACGGTTTCTCCGGGATCCTGGTCCAGATCATACAACTGACCGGGAGCCTGGGGAGCGTTATCGGGAATGGCATATTCTTTCAACAGGGGACTTTTTTCATAGTTGTTTCCACCCGATCCCTTATGTGCCAGATACTTCCACTTACCGCGGCGGATTGCCAGGTATCGTTGTCCTCCAAATCCTTGCTGCAGCAGATACGGATGGAGCGGAGTTTTTTGTTCGCCACGAAATTCAGCGAGCAGACTGAAACTGTCCTCCGCTGCATCATCCGGTAAAGCTGATCCCGTGATTTCCGCTGCGGTCGCAAACAGATCGCACAGGGATATGATTTGCTGCGAGGAAGATCCGGCGGCAATTATCCCCGGCCAGCGGGCCAGGAACGGAACGCGATGACCACCTTCCCAGTTATCCCGTTTCACACCGCGCCAGGGGCGGGCACCATCATGCTGGTGATCATGCCGCATGTGATAAACGCTGGTGACTTCCGGGCCGTTATCACTGGTCAGAATTACCAGTGTGTTCTGATCGAGCTTGAGTTCCTGCAAAGTTGCCAGCAGTTTGCCAACGGTCTGATCCAGTTGATAAATGAAGTCACCGTGCGGACCGGCATTTGTTTTTCCCTGATAGGTCTTGCCCGCAAACGAAGGGAGATGCACCGCCTGCATGGCGTGATAGAGAAAGAATGGCTGCTGCGGCTTGCTTTGGGCATGCGTTCTCAGAAACGCACAGCTTTTTTCGAGAAAGATTTCATCCACTTCCTCCAGATTGAAATCCGGGGCGATCCAGCCGGGGCGATTGTCCTTGCCGTAGGGATGATCTGGTAAACCGGTTTTGTCGAGTCGCTGAGTGGGCGGGACCGGAATTCGATCCTGTTCGATAAACGCATAGAGCCAGTCGGTGGTTGGACAGCAGGCGGTCCCGAAGAAATGATCGAAACCGCAATCGATCGGTCCCCCTTCCACTCTGCGTGAGTAATCAATCTGTTCAATGGCCTGCAGACTGCCATTGTGAATGGGTTGTCCGGCCGCATCCCGAAAGGTCCAGCCAATGTGCCATTTTCCAAAGCAGGCGGTTTCGTAACCCTGCTGCTTCAACAACTCGGGGAGAGTCAGGCGATCTGCAGAAATCAGTGAGGGGCCACCTGCTCCCGTGAAGACGGTTCCTCCATTGGGAATTCGGAACGCCATCTGGCCGGTCATCAGACTGTAGCGGGTGGGTGTGCAAACCGTGCAGGGACTGTGAGCATCCCGGAACTGCATCCCTTCACGGGCCAGCTGATTGATGTGCGTAGTTGGAATCCGCGATTCCGGGTTG
>JAGQQT010000041.1 GCA_020426065.1 Planctomycetaceae bacterium
GCCCGTTTCGAAATCGAGGTTCAGTTCACGACCGTCCAGCGATTTGGGTTTGATTCCCTCTGATGCCACTGCCACCGGTTTTGCCTGGACGGGTTTGCCAGCGACAAAGCTTCCGTCCGGCTTTTTGATCCGAAGGTAGTCGAGCGCAAACATGTAAGCCTTCACCGCTCGCGGATTCGCTCCGACAATCTGCACACTCAATTGATGCTGTTTGCCCTCAACGGCAATCTGCGGAAAAGTCAGCACACCCGTCGTGATTACATCAGTTGCATAAAGGTCAATGGGCGGGCCTAGTGGTTTGTCATCCAGCGATAACTGCACGATGCCGTAATCTTTGGCACAGGTCAGAACCAACTCAAGTTCAACCGTTCCTGTAAACTCTGGCAGATCCAGCTTCAGCGTGTCGGCTGGCTTTGCTCCCGTCCACCAGAGTTGTGAGGCATTACTCCAGCGGTCCGCACGAAAGCCGGACATATCCTGTGGTTTTGCATTCCCTCCAGAGGACTTGCCGGTCAGCGTTTCACCTTCAATCGAGTTGGCAACGTGGCCCGTCTTCGCATCAATTTTTGATTTCGGACCCCTCAGAGGCTCCGCTCCTTCCACACTGGGAAGCATCGGCCCGCTGTAAACTTCCGGCTGAGCAGCAGCAAATTCGGCTTCGCTGACGGGATTGATCTGATGCGTCAAAACGTGGGCACCCAACATTCCGCCAACCACGATGTCCGGCAGCTTGTCGTTGTTCACATCGACAATCGAAACCTGCCGACCGATCCCCGCCTGGCCATCGGCCTGATAAGGAATCCAGTCGACTCCTTCTGGACCTCGCACAAGTTTAAACCAGTACACGACTGCGCCCGCATCCCACTGAGGACTCTGGCGGTGATGGGACCAGTACGTCTTACCCGTAACGATGTCCTTCAGCCCGTCACCATCCATGTCAGCCAGGGCAACCGAATGCAGTTCGCTGAAGACCAGGCCGTACTGATTCTCCGAAGGATGCTCGCCCATGATCAGGTGTTGTGTGAATTCAGGTTCATCTCCACCTTCAACCTGTTCATACCACGCCAGCCCGAAATCATGTGCCCGAAGGCTGGTGATGATGTCGTTGTCGCCGTCCCCATCGACATCGTAAGCGTACATCTCCGCTCCGCCATAGCCGTTACTGAACGAGGCAGAATGCTGCATCCAGCGGGAGGTCAGCTGATGAGTGAGCGGTTGTTCGAACCAGCCCTGCGAATGAATAATATCTTTACGGCCATCTCCATTTACATCGCCGATGCCCAGTCCATGACCGAATTTCGCCGCCGTAATCTTTTCAGAAATCGGATGAAACGTCCATTTCTCAAATGGTCGCTCCCAGTTGATGGTGGCAAATCCAAAGAAACCCTCCATCGTGCAGACCAGCTCCGGACGCTCATCGCCGACAACATCAGTCAACTGAGGCGACTCATTTGAAACCCAGTCGAACACCTGATGCTTCGGCCAGTGCTTGTCAAAACCATCCTTGCCGGGGTTTTCATAGACGTAGGCCGGAGTTCCCGGAAAGCCTACAACAAACACATCGTTCCGGCCGTCGCCGTTGAAGTCATACAGCCAGTTGAAGAAGTTGTCCGCATAACCTTCTTGGTTCTGGGGAACCGGTTCGTAAATCTCGTGTTTTGTGGAATACTCCGGCCCCTCAAACCAGTACGGACCATACACCACATCCGCCACCCCATCCCCATTCACATCCGCTGCATTGGCCCCTTCAGAAAAGTAGACATTCGTCAGTTGCTGGCGTTTGAAAGTATGGAGTACAGGTTCAGCGGCAAATACAAATGAGGTTGTCAGCAGAAATGCGATCAGGAAATATGGTTTGAGCATGGTGAAGTCTCGCGAGGCTTGGGACCAGTACTGAGTTTTGGAGTGTCATACGGAAGATAGTGAGGCGATTAGCCATTGCATGACTGTTGGATTGTCACCGGCAATGGCAGCATTGCCCCTCTCTTGCCTGGGGGATGCGGTTTAGTATATCGCCCGGATGGCAGCTTGGGCAGCATGCAGCAAATTGCTGGACGGAAAAATGCTCTGAGAAGAAGTTGGCAACCAGTAAAAGAAAAAAGCATCGCAACCGAGGCTGCGATGCTTGATAAACGGGCTCTCTGGTGAAGAACTCAAAGCACTGTGTTGAGTTCTTCTTAACATTAGCTGCGATGACACGGCAGTGGTTTGATGCTGTTCGCTGTGCCGGACATTATTCTTTTAAACATGACACTACACTATCACTCAATGGCGCAGGTATGTTTCGAAGGGATCAACACTGCTTATTTTACGATCTGACCCTCTTTATCGATTCGATCAAGAGGAAAGTCGGGACTGCCGTCTCTGCCTTTGAAAAGAATTCGATTCCTGGTAAGGAATTGAATTTCCAGGTAGTCCAGGTCATTTGACTTGTTGATCAGGCGGAAACTGTTTTTTCCATCAATTTTTTCAACCCTCATTGCTTCTACCGACTGTTTGTCAATTTCCAGACTGACTTCACTAATCTCTTTCTTCAGGCGATCAAGCGAGTCTTTATCGAGTTTGGTGAGATCGATGCCATTCATCCTGGCAAACTCTTCATGGTTGGCCTTCCATTTCCCCACAAACAGATTCATTGCCTGATCGAGAGTAATGACCTCAGAATCTTTATTGCTGGTCAGGGCATCCGATGACTTGTCTGGAACCAGCACGACCCGAAGTCCGTAATAAGCTTCACGATCGTCCAGGTCCTCTTTCACCCCTCGGTAGGCAGAGCGGCAATTATCGACTCTCGTGGCAAAGCTGCCACCTCGCATGACACGACGAGTACCACTCGCAGGACCAGTAGGATTGGTGACGGGGCCTTCCAGGCTTTTTGTGTACCAGTCCTGACAAAACTCCTTCACATTGCCGATCATGTCATACAGCCCGAAACCATTTGGTTTCTTTTGTTTCACGATCGAGGCAGAATTTGCTGTGCTGTCAAAATAAAATTCATAATGATCGAGCTCTGAGGCATTGTCTCCAAAGTAGAAACGAGTTGTGCTTCCACCACGACAGGCGTATTCCCATTCCGCTTCGGTAGGCAGGCGATAGGTGCGACCCTCTTTTTTGCTTAACTCCTCACAAAACTTCACCGCATCATTCCAGCTGATGTAGCTTGCGGCATAATCATCACCCTCTTTGGCACGCTCTTCCCCTTTCCAGGGAGTTGTTCCCATCACCTGCTGCCACTGGGACTGGGTAACCTCAGTCACGCCGAGGTAGTAGTCTTGCGTGAGCTGCACTTCGTGCAGGTCTTCATCACTACTGCGGCCTTCTTCGCTTTCTGGTGACCCCATCATGAATTTGCCAGCGGGAATCAACTTGAATTCCATCCCGATGGTGTTGGTTACGTTCGCTGAATGGGTAGCGGCTGGAATACTCACCAGAGTCAAACAGGTTTGTTCCCCAGCGGAGATGGCAGTGACATTGCTCAACCCGTCAGGAATTACCGTTTCTCCAAAATCATTACTTCCCCAGGCGACAACTGTGCCATCCTGCTTCAATGCCATGCTGTGAAAAGAGCCGGCTGCAATCGCGGTGACATCACTCAAGCCCGCAGGGACTTTCGCTTGTCCCTGCTCTCCAAAAACATTTTTGTTGCTTCCCCAGGCAACGACAGTCCCATCCCGTTTCAATGCCAGATTATGTTCATTTCCCGCAGCAATGGCGATCACATCTTTCAAGCCGGCAGGAATGTCCGTCTGGCCTTCTTCATTGCCTCCCCAGGCAACGACAGTCCCATCCCCCTTCAATGCCAGACTATGGCTACGTCCTGCGCCGATGGCAATGACACCGCTCAAACCCGCAGGAATGTCCAGTTGGCCACTACGGTTGGTTCCCCAGGCGACAACCGTCCCATCCTCTTTCAAAGCGAGATTATGGAAGGAACCGGCGTCAATGGCGACGACATTGCTTAACCCATCAGGCAGGTCTCTGTTTAGAGTTATAGATTCCTTCCCCCATACGACGACAGTCCCATTCTGCTTTAGAGCTAAACCATGCTCGTATCCAAGGGCAATTGCCGTCACGCCGCTTAACCCTTCCGGGATGAAATTGTTCTCAGGCTGACCGCCCCCCCATCCCACAACAGTTCCATCCGGCTTCAGGGCCAGGTTGTACCATTTACCCCCTGCAATCGCGATCGCTTCATTCAACCCCTTGGGTAGTTCTGCGACTCGCCATCCACCCCATGCGACAACCTTACCAGGCATCTGGGGAGCAGCTGAAGGCACAGTAACCTGGCGGTCTCCCAGCACATAAACGCCTCCAGCCGACCAGGGAGAATCCGTGCTGCCCCACTGGTTTTCAACTGTGTAGGCGCTGCTACCTGAAACTCTGACTTCGAGACCCTGAGGATCTTCGCCAAGATACTCCATTATGCCACTCATGGTCTTGCCGCCATCGGTGGATTTGGCACTGACCATCACAGCTCGCTTGTCCCGGCTGCCGATCAGCCAGTCGCCATCGGAATGCCAGTCATCACCAAAATAGACTTCACCTCGATAACTGTTGATCGCCACATGCGTTGCCCGGAAAGGGACTGGGCCTTCACCTGCGTAGGTCACAGTACCGCTGAAAGTTTTACCGTCATCATTTGAATGAATGTCGATTTCGACAAGGTATTGCTGCCTGTCGCCACGGTTGCCGAGAACCCAGACGCCACCCGGAAGAATGGGGCCGCCATGGTGAGTGTGGACAGCATAGGCAACCCCATTGCTTCGCTTGGCTCGAACTCGAATTTCACCTTCATCAGTGTAGGACATCGTGCCATTCAATGTTTTGCCGTTGTCATCGGATTTCACATCAAATTTGACAACGTGTTGACCATCCCGCCCGCCAATCACCCAGTCTCCGGTATACCGCCAGTCATCACCAAATTTATTTTGCACAGAGACGTTGTTGCCGTAATCGTCTTCGCTCAGGGTTCCTAAAAAAGAGATATAACTAGAACCAGAGTACTTGAAGGTTCCATAGAGAATTTCTCCCTTGTTATCAGACCTGATGTCCATCTCGATGATGTTGGCATCATCCGCTGAAAAGACCTCAACAGCAGCATTCAGTTGTACGATTGCGATGAGGGCCATCGCGATCAATGTCTGACAGATTTTCATTTTTGCTCCTCATTGATTTTCACAAAAGTGCGATGGCCTGGGGGAACGCCGATTTGGCTAGAGACTGGTTAACGCCATAGATATGTCCAATTGACATGGAAGTCCGACAGAACGTCATTAATATTCCATTGTCAGGGCGTGTCAATGACTCACGCCTAAGCAAACAAGCATCGCAGTTTCCGTTGCGATGCTTGTTTTTCTGAAAAGTCATGGATCTTCGGTGGGACTGATGTCGTTGACGAAATCAGAACCACAACACCCGCAGCTGCTTGAAATCTTACTCTTCCCGGAGCTTCCAGAACTGATTCGGAGTGTTTTGAAATCGTTTCAGTTTCAATCCATCTCTACCGATTGTGAGACAGTTGAAACCATTGTCATCGTGGCGGATGATCCAGCCCTTCTCATTCTCCTGCAACCGCCAGTGTGTTTTATTGGGACCTTTCAACTCGACATCGTCTCCGTCATCTGAGCCCTCCGCAGAAAGGTATGCTGGAGAGCCGCCTTCATCCATGTGGATTCTGTAGACGCCATCTTTTCCATGCTTCCCTATCCTCCACAATCGAATCTCGTATTGAACAACGCCATCACCCGCGTTGTTGGTAATCGTATAGTTCCCATCTTCTGGCATTGCAGCTTTTGCGTTTTCCGTTACCAGGACAAACAAGGCTGCGAATGCGAAAATTCCTGCTGCGAATTTTGCGTTCATGATCATCTCCAGTGGTTCAGTTGAAAGGAATTGAAGCCGAAACGGCGTGTCGCGAGACGGTTGAACCAAGCCGGCCTTATCGGTGCAATGTACAAACCGGCCGAAAATCCGACAGCCTGTCTCCATTTTTTTTGAAATTGCTGGGAAATTTCTCCCGTCGGTGATACCTTGAGTGGCTTGAACTACTTGTCTCGTCAGAAGTTACGTATACAGTTGATACGCTCCGGGCCAAAAGTATGGATAGCCAATCAGTAACAGGCTGGATTGACCAGCTCTCTGGCGGAAATCAGCGGGCGGCGGAAGATCTGTGGCAACATATCTCCCAGCGCCTGCAGGAATTTGCGCGCCGTAAACTGGATCCTCAAACCCGCAGAAGCTATGACGAACAGGACGCGGCCAACAGTGCCTTTCACAGTCTTTGTCAGGGACTGGCTAATGGGCGGATTGCAGCCGAAAATCGGGATGCCCTCTGGGGCTTACTTGCTGTCATCACATCCCGGAAAATCTCTGCCCAAAGGCGATATTCGAATCGCCAGAAACGGGGCGGCGGAGCGGTTCGCGGGGAGTCAGGTTTTGGCGCCCCAGGGATCAATGAGGTTAATGCCATCCAGCAACCTCCCGACGTCCTGGCTGAAGTTTCTGAGAGTTGCAGCCAACTCGTCAATGCTCTGACGGATGAATCCATGAAAAAAATTGTGCTGCTCAAATTTCAGGGTGAGACGAATGGTCAGGTTGCTGACGTTATGAAGTGCACCCGGCGAACCATTGAGCGCAAGCTGGAAAGAATTCGTCGAATCTGGGTCGAAGCGGGCCTGCATGAGGGGCAGTCGTGATCGTACTCCCTCGCTGATCAACAATAGTGAGTCCAGACTGGACTTTCTGAGCTCAATCTGAAATTCCCTGAGGTTATGTGTCGGACATGACCGTTGTTTGACCATCTGGATTTGAGAATACTCAAACCGGTGCGAATGAATATGAATGACCCAACGATCAGGAATCCCGCCTATCAGTCACTGACGAATCAGCAACTATCCGAAATTGACGAACTATGTGACCGTTTCGATGAGGAGTTGCTGAACGGAAACGGTCCGCGCATCGAGACCTTTCTGGCTGAAGCTCCGGAAGCGGCTCAGGAAGGGATGCTGGCAGAACTGCTGGCCATGGAAATCGAATATCGCACCGGACAGGGTGAAACTCCTGAGGCGGGCGATTATCACGAGCGTTTTCCCCTGCATAAAATGGTCATTGCCCATGTTTTTCTCAGGCAGGCTCATCCTCCGTTCCAGATGGACAGAACATTTCTGGATGAGAGTCGAATTTCAGCACCGGCTGGCGTCGCTCCTGAGGTGGATAACTTTCACTTGATCAGGGAAATCGGACGCGGGGGGATGGGAGTGGTCTGGCTGGCTGAACAGATTGAGCCGGTCAAACGAAGAGTTGCCCTCAAGCTGATCAAGTCGGATTTGACCTCGAAGGAAGTGATCGCCCGATTTAATGCTGAAAAGCAGGCCCTTGCGATGATGGCTCATCAGAACATCGCCCGGGTGCTGGATGCCGGAGCAACAGGTGATGGTCGCCCTTATTTCGTGATGGAGTATGTGGATGGCATATCGATCACACAATACTGCGATGAGAACAAACTGAGTGTGGACGAGCGGCTGCAGTTATTTGTCTCGGTTTGCAAAGCGGTTCAGCATGCTCACCAGAAGGGAATCGTCCATCGGGATCTGAAACCTTCCAACGTACTGGTCACCGTCATCGATGGCGAAGCAGTCCCCAAGGTGATTGACTTCGGCCTGGCAAAAGCAGTCGAGCAGAATCTGCTGCTGACCGACATGACCATGCAGACGGAGTTTGGCAAGGTCGTAGGGACAGTGCAGTATATGTCTCCTGAGCAGGCGGAACTGAGGGGACCAGAGGCCGAGGATCTCGACACTCGGACGGATGTCTATTCCCTGGGAGTGATGCTGTATGAACTGCTGACAGGATCCACTCCGGTAGATAAGGAAACTCTGGGGCAGCATGCCTTGCTGAAAGTGCTCCAGATCATCCGGGAAGAAGATCCGCCTCGACCCAGCAGTCGATTGAGTTCGTCTTCACACGAAGCGAATTCGGCCGTCAGCGATCTGCGGAGATTGCACCCTGCCCGACTGCAGCAACTGCTTCGGGGAGAGCTTGACTGGGTCGTGATGAAGGCGCTGGAAAAAGATCGGGCTCGCAGGTATCAGACGGCCAACGACCTGGCCCGGGACCTCTCCAACTATCTGACTGGTGAAACCGTTACCGCTCGACCACCTTCGACGTGGTATCAGCTTCGGAAATTTGCAAGACGAAATCGTGGGCTGGTCGTAGCCATCATGGCGATTGGATTCGCACTGCTGGCAGGAATCGCTGGGACAACGTACGGACTGATTCAGGCGAATGAAAAGACCAAACTCGCTGAAGACAAGACTCGCGAAGCCAACGATGAGCGCGGGAAGGCGAACATCAGCAAGCGGGAGGCGATTTTCGAGAGGGATAAAGCCAGGGCAAATGAACTACGAGCAGTCACAGCAGAACAACATGCGGAAGATGAAGCTGAACGGGCGCAAGATTCAGAAGCTGCAGCGACATTCCAGCTGGCAGTCGCCCGCTGGGAGGATGATCGGGCTCGGGAGGCGAGAGATTTACTTCGCAAGATCTCACCAGAGTACCGCGACAACTTCGAGTGGAGATTTTGCAGTAGGCAGTTTGAGGGGAGCGACTTTACGTGTTACGGACACTCAAGTGTTGTTCGTGAAGTTGCCTTCAGCCCTGATGGAACCCGTGTGGCCACAGCGAGCATGGATTCCACGGTGAAACTGTGGGATGCGCTTACCGGCCGGGAAATCTACACGCTCAAGGGACAGGAAGGAACGGCTGACCACGTAGTCTTCAGCCCGGATGGTACACGCATTGCCTCAAGCGGAACTGACAGAACCATCAGAATCTGGGAAACTCAAACCGGAGAACTTGTTGCCTCGCTCAAAGGGCATGGCAACTACATGGTCGCCATCGCGTTCAACTCAGATGGCACACAACTGATGGCTGGGAGCAGTAATGCCTCAATTGTGCGATGGAATACCAGTACGGGCGAAGAGATTTCCAAGGTGGAAAACCGAGAGAATGTATTGGGAGGTGCCTTCAGTCCTGATGGAAAACGCTTCCTGACCTATAACAATTCGGGACTCATTCTCTGGGACACTGCAAACGGGCAGGTGATCAGAAAACAAATCCTGAATGTGCCCTATCCTAAAAGTGCCGTCTTCAGCCCCGACGGGCGTCACGCCGCCGTTGCAAACCATGACATCGTCACTCTCTGGGACTCAGATCTCACACATCGTCTCTGGACCGGAGATGGAAAGTCCGGCTGGATCAGGGGTTTAAGCTTCAGTCCGGATGGCACTCTGATCGCAACGTCGGGAGGAGACCGCAAAGCTCATGTCTGGAACGTTCAGTCAGGTGTCGAAATCATGAGACTTGTTGGCCATAGTGATGAAGTGAGTGACGTAGCCTTCAGCCCTGATGGTGCACGACTCGCATCAGTTAGCGTCGACACAACACTGAAGCTGTGGGATGTGCGGACCGGAGAGAATTTGAATTCGATTCAACCCCACGAACAAATCGTTGATGGAATCGTATTGACTCAGGATGGCCAACGCCTTGCATCGGTTGGTTTTGACCACAAACTCAAGTTGACTGATCTTCGCACGGGTGAGGAAATCTACAGCGTGAATGGCTTTTATCATGGCGCTGCCCCGGGTGCCCACTCGGTTGCCTTGAGTCCTGATGAAACCCGCATCGCTTTTGGAGCCGAAGACAATACCGTGAAGCTCATTGATACCGAGACCGGTACCGGGTTGAAATCTCTGGCAGGTCATGAGAGTACAATTTGTACGGTTGCATTTAGTCCAGATGGGAAACGGGTTGTTTCAGGAGGCTTTGACAACACAGCTAGAGTGTGGGATGTTGAATTGGGGCAAGAGGTCCTGACATTGAGGGGCCACACTGGACGGGTGAATGGCGTGGCCTTCAGTCCGGATGGAGCCCTTGTTGTCTCAGCATGCGAAGATATGACGATCAGATTCTGGGACGCACAAACGGGTGTATTAGTCAGGACGCTCGTCGGACATAATGTTAATGTTGCCGACATCATGTTCAGTCCTGATGGCAGCCAGATTGCAACATCAAGCAGTGATCATACGATTCGAATTTGGGACACTCAGACCGGCGAAGTCCTCGCTCTGCTGGAAGGTCATGCAGCCGGAGTAACAGGGATCGCATACAGTCCTGATGGAAGGCGACTCGCCTCGACAAGCTTCGACCGTAGAGTGAAACTCTGGGATATTCCGAACGGACGAGAGATTTCAACAATCTACGAAAGTCCCTCTGGTGTGCACGGTATCACCTTCAATCCAGATGGTGGGCAAATTTTCGTAGGCACTGCTAATGGTGCCATCATGTTCCTGGACGCTCCAGGAGAACAGGAGGTCACCCCGTTAAGTGGACATACCGATACACCGATCCATTTCAGCTTCAACGAGGATGGCAGCCTGATTTATTCGGAGTCTCAGAATGAAAAACTTGTCTGGGACCTGGCAACAAAAAAAACTGTTCCAAATGCAGCCTGGGATTCACTGACCAGTAACACAAATATCTCGCCCGAAGGACGCTGGCTCATCAGTCGTGACAGGAAAAATCTTCTGCTGATTGACCTGGAATTCAAGAACAAGCCGCGCGAGAAGAAATATCGGGCCGAAAAGGTCCAGTTAGATCCTGCCTGGCATCGGGGTCAGGCTGCAGCTGCGGTAAAATCGCAGAACTGGTACGCTGCAACATTTCACTTTGCAGTGCTGTTGCAGAACGATCCCGATCAGAGTTTGTATTTAGAGGATCTCCACACTTCGTATGAAAAACTGCAATCTTCTTTTGCACAACAGGGGAACGATCTGGAACCTTACCTCGCAAATGTCGTCCGGGAAGCCCTCAAGATCCCACTTGGTGTCGAACACTTATCTATCAACGATTTTCTAAACTCCAGCTTTGAGATGCCGGAAATCAAATCCCAATTTTTTGAAATACACAGATCTCTCCCAGGGTGGACATCGACGGAGCGTTTATATGAGATCTGGTCCTCAGGCTTTCTGGGGGTCGAAGCCCATGAAGGCAATCAATTTGTGGAACTCAATGCAAGGTCAGAGGGGACTTTATATCAGGATCTGCTCGGCATCGAAGCAGACTCCCTCATTCAATTTTCCTTTGCTCACCGCGGACGTAATGGTGAAGACACGCTGAAACTGACAATCACTGATCTGGGAACCGACAATGCTGCCGGAGGGGGTGATGATCAGGAACTGTTTACCAAAGAATACACAACGGGGAAAGACTCCTGGATTGTCTACGACAGCACAACGGAAACCTCCATCAAGTCTTTGGGAAACGGTGTTCGCTTTGCCTTCACAGCAATTAACGCAACTGGGGGAAAGGGACCAGTCAACACTGAAGGAAATTTTCTCGACGCTGCGCAATTCGGCATTGAGATTTTGACCGCGACCCCCACGGCAAGCGACAGCCCATAGCCAGCAGTCGCGATTCTTCAGCTGCTCGCCACTGAATGTTCGGAACCTGGTACAGGAGAATGGACAGGTTTCTGGAATGTTGGCGTGGTGTGCTGTATCCTCAGGACTTCCCAGGCGAGTTCTCAGAACTGCCTCTCATTACTTAATCTGCGCTCAACGAATTGTTTGAGGAGAACTCATGAAGCCCAGCCTGCTGCTGTTCCTGGTTAGCTCCTGCCTGATCCCCATTTGCATTGACGCATACGCTCAGGATGAAGCAAAAAATCTGGAACACATGAGACACACTCATCACAGCAATCCACCTCATCCCACAGAAAAGGCGGGGGAAAAACGCTTTTATACGACGCGTTCAAGTGAAGTTGCACTGCCCTTGCCGACAGAGGAGGATTCCTTTGTGTTTGCAGTCTTTGGAGATCGCACGGGGGGCCCCGTGGAGGGAATCAATGTCCTGGCCGATGCGGTCCGGGATGTCAATCTGATCGAACCGGATCTCGTGATGACAGTGGGTGACCTGATCAATGGATATAATCAGACCGACAAATGGCTGGAGCAGATGCGGGAGTTCAAATTTGTAATGAAAGAACTCCGGTGTCCCTGGTTTCCGGTCGCTGGTAATCACGATGTCTACTGGCGTCCACTCATCGATCCCCAGATGCCTCGCGCTCAGCATGATCAGCATTACGAAATGCATTTTGGCCCGCTCTGGTATTCTTTCCAGCACAAAAACTGCAATTTCATCGTGCTCTATTCGGATGAGGGAGATCCTGAAACCGGTGAAAAAAACTTCTCCAATCCCAACGCTCAGAAGGTCAGTGAAGAACAATACACATTCCTGAAAGAGGCGCTGAAGCGGGGAGAAAAAAGTGCTCACCAGTTCCTCTTTCTGCATCACCCCCGCTGGCTGGAGGGGGGATATGGCACAGACTGGACTACCCGCGTCCACCCACTGCTGAAGGAGTCGGGAAATGTCACAGCCGTCTTTGCCGGGCACATTCACTACATGCGTAGTGACCCCAAAGATGGGATCGAATATGTCGCCCTGGCAACAGTTGGTGGTAATCAGCCAGGGACATTTCCCAAGGCCGGATACCTGCATCAGTATCATCTGGTGACCGTTCGCCCTAAGCAGGTTGCGATGGTTTCATTTCCTGTTGGCGAAGCCATGAATGTACGGGAAATCACCAAGCATCTGCAGGATCAGCTGGCACTTCTGGCATCGCAAAACTGTAAACCCTCTGCCCGACTTGCCATTAAAGAGGGCAAGCCCCAGGACATGCACCTGGAAGTCGAAGTCCATAATCCTGCAGATCGCCCTGTTGATTTCACACTCACTCCACACAGCCCTGATCAGCGTTGGAATTTCCAGCCAACCCACGCTCATAGTCGACTCGAACCAGGAGCTTCGGAGACAATTCCCCTCACGATCAATTATCGAGGGAGCGAAATTGACAGTTCCTTTGAAACTGTCCAGTTTCTCCTCGATCAGGATTATCTGGCCCCCACAACCCGCTACCCTGCCCCGACATCAGTTACAGAGATGCCTCTGGAAATTGAACTGGCAGATTCCTCATCTTTGCCTAACCGGGCCCTGAGTCTGGACGGCGTTGATGATGTCTTGGCGATTCCGTCCTCATCTGTCAACCTGCCCCAGGGACCCTTCACACTGGAGGCCTGGTTCCAGGCCAGATCTCACTCTGCTCGTGTCGGATTACTGGCGAAAACTCAACAGAGCGAGTACTCGATCTTCCTCTACCAGGGCGTACCATCCGGAGACATTCATCTGGGAGACAATTACCAGCGAGTGGGTGGCCCTATGATTCCAGTTGGGAAATGGACTCATATCGCCATGGTGTATGAAGGAAATGCCATCAAGCTGTATGTCAACGGTCTACAGGTTGACAAGAAAGATGTTGACCCCAATCTGAAACGGACCCTGAATAATCTGCCCTTCATGATCGGCGCTGACCCTGATGGCAGTGGCAAGCCAACATCATTCTTTAATGGACTGATTGACGAGGTTCGTCTCACCAGCAGTGCTGTATACCAGGCTGATTTCCAGCCTGCCCGACGCCTGCAAGTTCTTCCCGAAACGATTTTCCTCTACAATTTCGACCAGTCCATCAGCTCCCTGCAGGTTGATAGTGGGCCAAATCAGGCCCATGGACGGGCATCAGGAGGTGCTACACTGGTCGAAGTGGCAGATTAGCCAGCAGAATTCTCAAAACAGTGGAACCATACGGGTAAAAGCCGTGTCAGAAACCACGGATGGGGCAGTTGCTGACAGACCATTCGGGTGATAAACTTGGTCCAAAGTCTCGATGGTGTAACGGATAGCACAGGACCCTCCGAAGGTCCAGATCCAGGTTCGATTCCTGGTCGAGACATCAAAAACACCGAAAAAACAGGTCTGTCAGTTTCTGTTCTGGCAGGGGAATAATGTATTTTTTGCATCAGGTATTTCCCCAGTCAGAAAGCTTGATTTCCATCTGAGAGGCCATTAGTATTCGCACACACGAGCAACGGGCGAGACACCAATCCCGCCTGAACTCATCCACAATCCCCTGTAGCTCAGTTGGTAGAGCAAGCGGCTGTTAACCGCTGGGTCGTAGGTTCGAGTCCTACCGGGGGAGCTGATTCATACG
>JAGQQT010000420.1 GCA_020426065.1 Planctomycetaceae bacterium
CCGCGTCGATATTCGTATCTGTCCACGGCCCGCATCAGACCGGTGTTCCCTTCCTGAATCAGGTCCAGAAAGTTCATACCTCGGTGGCGATACTTTTTGGCGATCGAAACGACGAGCCGCAGGTTTCCGCCCGACAGTTCCCGCATGGCGGTTTCGTAGGCGGAGAAACGTTTTCTGACTTCACGAATCCGATTGGCAAGTGACTCCGGTGTTTCGTAAGTCATCAGCATCAGTTCGCGCAGTTCGGCTTCGATCGCTTCCCTGGAATCATCACTGTTCTGACGACGCTTGATCAGTTTCAGCTTCCGCTGCAGTTCCAGCATCCGGTGGCAAATCTGCTGCAGTCGTTTGAAGAGCGGCTGCAGGCGCTGGGTTCGCAGGCTCAGTTCTTCAACCAGGGTGGCCATCTTTCGCCGACGTGTGGCCAGATCGTGCCGGGCCTGCTTGCGTTCTTCTTCGGACAGTTCCGGATCGATCGAGCGGAGGAAGTCCGCCTGATTTTTCTGCATCAGGAATTCAAGTGTCTTCAGGTTGTGCGGCATACGCCCCAGAACCTGTTCTTTTTCCAGGCTTTCGGTCAATGAGACCTTGATGGTCCGGTCGAAAGGGAGTTCCCCCCGATGAACCTTGGCCAGGGTTTCGATCGCCTGACGCATCGCGTGATCGTTTTCCAGCAGATGACGACGGAACTGCTTGCGAGTCACTTCGATTTTCTTGGCGAGCGTAATTTCCTCATCGCGGGTGAGGAGAGGGATTTCGCCCATCTGGGTCAGATAGATCCGTACGGGATCATCGATCCGCTTGGAACCTTCCTCTTCCATTTCCAGGTCGCCGTTCCGCTTTTCTGACTTGGTAGTCTTCTTCTTTTTCTGTTCCAGCTCCATTTTGCGTTTGGGAACATGCTTTTCGGGAATGATATCCATTCCCAGTTCTTCCAATGAGAGGAGCAACTGATCCAGGACGTCTGGATTGACGCCTTCATCGGGCAGATAGTCATTCACCTGGCTGAAGGTGAGATAACCCTGTTTACGCCCGGAAGTGATCAGCTGTTGCAGTTTATCATCAAGTTGATGCACGAAAATCTCCTCGCGAAAAAAACTGTCGCTGTGAATGGACGGTGGTTGTCCGGGAAGGATTCACAGTTTCAGTCAATGTCTTTTATTGCGATGATGCGGTATTGCGCGTCACACGTTGCTTGTGAAAGTGAGCCGCATCCTGCAGCAGTTGCCTCAAGCGGTCGTCCACAGCTGTCGGTTCGTGATTGTCGACCACGACATGGCTTGACGTATCGCGATGCTGGGAATGTTTCCGTTCCCAATTCCATTGTTCGATGACCTGGTTCAGAAACTGAGGAGCGCGGTTCCCGCTGGAATCCTGCTGCATCACTTGCAGTTTTGATGTCATCTGTTTGGTGTCTGCTTCGGCCGCAATGGCCAGAATCAGACGTTTTTCCTCAGGGTCCTCTCTGTCTGCCAGGAGCGAATCGATTCCATCCCAGGAATTCTGATCCGCCAGGTTCTGGCAGGCGATTAAAATCCTCCGCAAGACCGGATTGGCAATCGACTCGATGATGTTCCGCTCAACGAGTGTGTTGATGCATTCCGGCATCGTGAAAAGAATTTGCAACATCTCCCGTTCGAGAAAGGCCTGACGGTCTCCGGTCTTTTCTTTCAGGAGTTTTTCCACATTCTTTCTGGTCTCGACCTGTTGATCGTTCGCGTGTTGTGGTGAAAAGTCAACAGGGGTCGAGTTGTGTTGTGAATGATTTTGAACAGATGCAAGTTTCGGACCCTTCGCCCGAAATTCTGCCAGATCTCTGCGCAGTTTCTGTTCCTGGGCTCCCCGTAACCCCACCCGATTTGCCAGACGGTTGATCAGCAGGTCTTCGCGCGGGGTACCATTCAATCCCGGAGCCACCGCCAGCAACTGAAGCATCTCCCGGGCCACCTGTTCACGGGCGTATGTCCCGTCTAACCCGTGCTGTTCCACCAGCCTCTGCAGTTTGAAATCCCAGGCATCGTGTGCTTTTTGCAAAAGATTTTGAAACTCCTGCAATCCGTGCCGCTCCAGATACTCTGGAGGATCCATTCCTTCCGGCAGGGCCAGCAGTCTCAATTCGAGATCCTGGGCCAGCAGTTTGGGGAGAGCCTTGTTGGCTGCATTCTGGCCAGCGGTGTCTCCGTCGAAAATCAAAGTGACTTCCGAACAGAACCGCTTGATCAGTTTGACATGATCATCGGTCAGTGCGGTACCCAGTGTGGCCACCGTATTGGCAATCCCCACCTGGTGCAGGCCGATGCAGTCTGTATAACCTTCGACCACATAAACGTGCTTGAGATCCCGCATGGCCTGCTGGGCGTGATCGATGCCGTACAGGTTCTGGCTTTTGTTGAACAGGTAGCTGTCCTTGCTGTTCTGGTATTTCCCGAACTTCTCATCTTCATTGCCAGGCAGAATCCGTCCGCCGAAGGCGATGGTCTGATTGCGTTCATTCCGAATCGGGAACATCACCCGACCGCGGAAGAAATCGAAATACCCTTCTCCAGAGCTCCGCTGGACAATGACCCCTGCCGCAAACAGCAGCTCCTGGGAGAAACGCGGGCGGGCCTGTTTCAGCAGCCAGTCCCAGCCGCCGGGATGATATCCGAGGTGGAAGTCGGTCCAGATTTCTTCACAATATCCCCGATCCAGCAGGTAATCCCGGGCGGCCTCCGCTGCGACATCATTCAGCAGACACTCGTGGTATTTCTGTGTCGCCCACTGCAGGACTTCCAGAATCTCCGCCCGGCTGGACTGTCCGGATTTCTGAAACGAGGAGCGGGGCATTTCCAGGCCGGCTCGCGTGGCCAGCTGTTCCAGTGCTCCCCGGAAATCCAGACTTTCCAGCTTCTGCAGATAGCTGAAGCAATCCCCACCTTCATTGCAGACCCAGCAGCGATAGGTCTGGCGTTCGGGATTGATGCTGAGCGAAGGATCGTGGTCATCGTGGAACGGGCAGAGCGCCTTGAATTCCCGACCACCACGCTGCGGGATGACTGCGCGAGTCTCGCCCACCAGCGCGACGATGTCGGTTCTGGCGCGAACCAGTTCCTTAAATTCGCTCCACTGTTCACTCTGCACGTTTACCTGTCCCCATTTGCCTTCGTACGACGTCCGGCGCGCTCCTCAACCCCCCAGAACCGGCCAAGACCGGTTCATACTCTTCTTGATGAGCGAGTCGGATCCGCTGTCGTAAGCATTTCCCTGGGCCGCGATTGGGAAAGTCTACAGATGTCTATTGGTGTGCGGCCGGAAAATGATTGGCGTTGCAGGTTAAACTTACCACCTGCCGGACGTAAGGCAAACAAAACGGGGAACTTCTGTCACGGAAACCAGACCGGTTGCTGACATGATTCACAGGATCAGCAGAGTGCCTGATTCATGACCGCAAACCCCTGTTTTGACTATCTCACGGGATTGGCAGGCTCGTGGAAAAACGTTTTGATTGTTACGATTCCTGCAACCGTTTTTATTCCTACGACACCTGGTATTCAGGACAATAAGTCCCATTTGCACCAGAAATCAATCATGTTGTCAAGTCTCCACGCTCCTTCTTTTCCTTCACAGAGTCTCACATGGATGATTTGACCGCCTATCACGAATCCGGGCATGCGGTGATGGCTTATCTGTGCGGTGCCCGGGTGGAATCGCTCTCGATTGATCCGGACTGGGATGATGGACCAGACCGGTACGGAGATACCGTGATTGTCTGGAATGATGGCCGCCTCACCAAGCAGGGGGTGCTCAACCGCGTGAAGGTCGCCCTGGCGGGACCGGTGGCGGAGATGATTTCTACGGGCGATCCGTGGCATCCGGCAGGAGTCGCGGAATGGCAGCAGGACTGGAAACAGGCCTGGCAGCTCTCGGAAGCACTCAAGAACACGCGCCCGTTAAGAATGCAACTGCTCGAAGCCACTACGCTCGAAGTGTACAGACAACTGCATCGGGATGAGATCTGGGAAGTGATCGCCACCCTGACCGATCACCTCCTCGCTCACGAAATTCTGGAAGCAGACCAGATCGAAGAAATCCTCTCCCCCTGGTTTGGAATGGGATCTGAATGAGCTTTGGAAATGGATTCCGAATTACTGAATCGGATCGATTGTGATCACGCGGGCGGTTGGTCGGGCCAGGTCGACCAGGATTGGAGTTGGGCTGATCTGCTCGGTTGTGTTACCGGC
>JAGQQT010000421.1 GCA_020426065.1 Planctomycetaceae bacterium
ACTCAGAGCCATCCGCCCGACAAGTGAATGGACGGCAGCGGAGATCATGCAGCATGCCATCGAGAAATAACTTCAAGCTGCCCGCCCTCGGTACTCTGGCCGTTTCACAGGTCAGCCTGATGCGGGTTCTGTTTGTCGCTTCCTGTGTTCTGCTGCAATCCCCTGCCAGTTCAGCGACTGAGCCGCCTCGCCCCGTGGAAACGGTTAGGATTCCTGATACCGACCTGTCTCTGGAACTGGTTTCCATTCCTGGCGGAACTTTTCTGCTGGGTTCCCCTTCTGATGAGCCCGCCCGATTTTCCGATGAAGGACCGCAGGTAGAAGTTCGTATCGAACCTTTCTGGATGGCAAAGTACGAAACGACCTGGGAGTTGTACGAGGTTTTTCAGAATGCCAAAGACATCGAGCGTCGTCGAAATCAGAAACAGCCACTCACTTCCGGCCAGCTCCAGGCGGATGCAATCACCAGGCCTTCAAAAGAATATATGGATGGCGGATACGGCATGGGCCGGGGCCAGTGCCCGGTTGTGAACGTGACCCAGTATTCTGCCAAGACTTTCTGCGAATGGCTCTCGGTGCTCACCGGAGATTACTACCGCTTACCGACCGAGGCGGAGTGGGAATATGCCTGCCGGGCCGGAACGACGACAACTTACTCGTTTGGTGATGACCTCAGTCAACTTCAGCAGTACGCCTGGTTCTACACAAATTCCGATGAGCGTTATCATCCCGTCGGCCAGAAGAAGCCGAACCCTTGGGGACTGTATGATATGCATGGAAATGTTTCCGAATGGTGTCTCGACCAGTATCTGCCGGGCTACTATCGCGTCTTGTCAAAACATCAACCGGTGGAGTTCCCACTGGCCATCCCGGCAGCGCTTTATCCACGCGTGGTCCGCGGTGGGAGTTGGGATTCCGACGCCGAATACCTTCGCTCAGCCGCACGCGATTACTCGAAGGAAGATTGGAAAATTGCCGACCCGCAACTTCCCCGCAGTCCCTGGTATCACACCGATGCTTCCTGGAATGGCTTCCGGGTCATCCGGCCGGAACATCGCCCCAGCCCAGAAGAAATCCGCTACTGGAAACTGGGCCCGGACCTGATTGAGGATCACCCTCTCAGAGACGAACCGTGATCATCACAATCGCAAGTCCTAAGGCTTTTTCTCTTCTCTCAGTTTTCGCAACGGTTCATCCACCAGGAACTCTTCCGGGAAGGGAGCGGGCTCTGCTCCCTGAGAGCGGAGGCGTTTGTTGGACTGATTCCCTCGTGGCCGGTTGAGCGGAATCTGCATACCTCCCAGCTCTTCCATCATGTCGTACAACCGCTGCTGCATGAAGTTTTTCTGACTGGCGTGTTCCGCTGAGAAAATCAGGTTGTGCTGCTCCTGTGGGTCCGACTGCAGATCAAACAGTTCATCTGCATCCCACAGCCCGTAATAGGTGGTGTATTTGAAGCGATTGCCTCGCAGGGAAAACATGGTTGGTGTCTGGGGATAATTCTGTTCCCAGTAATAGGCGTACAGAAAATAGTCCCGCCAGGGAATCGAGTTCCCCTGCAGGAGCGGGAGAAAACTTTGCCCATCCATGTGAGGAGGCCTGGCCAGACCCATTGCTTCCATCACGGTGGGGCCAACATCAATGTTGGCAATCATCTCTTCCCGCACAGTGCCCGGCGGAATCAACTCCGGACAGTACGCCAGCATCGGCACGCGGATTGAAGTTTCGTACGCCACCCGCTTGTCGATCAGCCCATGTTCGCCAAACAGATAGCCATTGTCTCCCATGTAGATGATGAGCGTTTCATCCAGAATCCCCATGGATTCAAGTTGTTTCATCACCGCTCCGACACTGTCATCTACCGAACGCAACGTTTCGCAGCTCGCCTTGTACAGATTCTCAATCGTCTCATCACTGTGCAGAGGGAAATCGGCACCGTGCCAGCTGTTTCTCTGATCGAGTTGCCAGCGGGGAATGCCGGCGGTGTTTTCGTCCGTCACATTGACTCGAGCCGGCAGCGTGAATGGTTTGTCCGCGAGTGTGCCTCGATACTTCTCCTCAGGGATGAACAGCCCATGCACAGCCTTGTGGGACAGGTACAGAAAGAAGGGCTGATCGCTGCCCCTCTGCTGCTCGAGAAACTCCAGAGCGTAGTTTGTCATCACGGGAGTGTTGTGCCCTTTCTGAGGGACACGTTTCCCATTGACGTTGAGTGTGTATTGGGTATTGGGTGGCAGATAAAAGCCCTGGCCCTTGAAGCTGACCCAGTAATCAAATCCGGGGCGAGGTTCATCGCTGTCCGCTCCCATGTGCCACTTGCCAATGAAACCGGTACGATAACCAGCCTGCTGCAGATACTGGGGAAAGAACAGCGTTCCCTCGGGGACCAGTCGCTGATTATCAATCACACGATGCCGGAAAGTGTAAAGGCCGGTCAGAATCGAGGCCCGGCTCGGCGAACAGAGGGATGTCGTGACGAGCGCATTTTTCAGATACGCTCCCCCGGCAGCCAGCTGGTCAAGATGGGGCGTGATCGCGAGTGGATTTCCCAGAAAGCCCATCGCATCGTATCGATGATCATCAGTCAGAATGAACACAACACTGCGTGGACGAGCCCCCGGAATTTTTACGGGAACCACTTCCCGGGGAACCGGGACCACCGCTGCAGATGCTGTCAAACTGCCAGCCAGCAGAATGACTGGTGCCAGCAAACTGAAGATCACACGAAGGCAGACAGTTTTCGGCATGACTCAAATCTCTTTCGAGAGTCTGGAAGAGACTTCTTTGTTTTGCAGTGCAAACGGCTTTTCTATGCACATCACGGAACTCAAACCAGTGGTCATACCGCAAGCCCTGAGCGATCGCAAGTCTGGTTGGATTTGTGCGGCAGATGTTATCCGATGAAATCCCGCTCAATCGGACTCAGTCATCCTCTGCGCACTTCTCTTGCATGCAATTGTTGACCTTGTCGCGGGAGAACACACCTCATGCATAGATTCGTCGACATAACCATGTTTCAATAACCATTGTCTTTGACGACTCAATACTCTCATTTGCTCCGACTATAATTCGAAGAGCTGGTTCTCCAAACCAATCCTGTCTCTGCAGTCAAGGAGGTCTGGAAGACTGTCGATCAGACGACTGTAAATGGTCGCGATCTTTTCCATTTCGTTCGCGACTGATTTGTCCTCATTCAGCAGGGAACACACTACTGGGTCAATCAGGTCTTTCATCAATGGAGACTCTCCGAACATAACATTGCGGGCTTCCGCAAAGTCAGCGGCAATGTGCTGAAAGCCGCTTTCGTTCAATGCTGCTATATCTGAATCATACTCATCAAAACGCCTTTCAAAATAGGCTTCCACTCCATCGACCATCGTTTCGCCATAAATGCAACTGAGTCGATACAGACGCTCTTCAGGTCCTCGCAACTCTTCCTGCTCCACGTAGACACGGTGAATCAGGTTTCTCCAGTACGTTTCGAAGTCCATATCGTTTGCACCTCATGTCGCGGTTCAAATGCAATATAGGGATTCAGGCGTTGAAATAGGGCATTGTTCACCGAAATGATTCTCAACAAGAAACGTTCCGTACCGTATTCGCGGGGGATCGTGGAACTATGAGTCCGTTTAGTTTGCCACACTTTGAGACCACTTGGCGTATTTCTTCAGGAGACCTGAACCCCAGTTGCCATACCAGGTATATCCACCGCGGCGTTCGCTGCCGATTTCCTGAAGGTCATATTTTATGATCCCGTCTCGATCGCTGAAGATGGGGCGATTGGTTTCAATTTCGTAAAACCTTGCCCATAAAGGTTCCGCTTGGGAATCCTCAACAAGCGCGGCTCCGGTTTTGCTTTTCTGATATCGATAGCCTTCAATTCTGGACGCTTCAAACCAGGCTGCTCCGGCCCGGACGGCTTCAATCACTTCGGGTGAGGGATCTTTCAGGTTCATTAGAAACATCAGAATCCCCGCGCTTTCCGCACCACTCAACGAGGGATGCTCGTAACTGCGAGCCAGCACGGGTTCCAGGGTTTCGGCATGATGCTGGGCACACCAGACCGTCCGCTTCCCCGCAACAATGACCTGAGTGTTGACTATGCAATCAATTCCCCTGGCAACAGCTTTCTGAGCAGCCAGACGACGGTCTTCATCAAGTAATTCAAAATCCTTTTCCACGATCGCATCCTGCAGGAATTCCAGCAGGC
>JAGQQT010000422.1 GCA_020426065.1 Planctomycetaceae bacterium
TCATCGCGGTTTGGATTTTACCGGCCAGCTCTGGCTGACGAGCCATGCTCTCGACAGCAGAGGCACCGATTTTGCCAATTCCCAGTCCGGCACCGATCACGATCAGACCAGCAACCATCTGAGGGAATCCAGCGCCACCCGTTCCTTCTTGAGCCATCACTGGAGTCGCCATAATCATGACTCCGCATACCGTCAACATGGTTCGAACAGCTTTGAACACAGCCATCTCCTCTATCTACTTGAAACAGTAATTGTCGTGAACAGTCAGCCTGAACCAGTGACAGGCATAACCTGAAAATTCAGTGCTTATGAATGGACATCCCGATGAAGATCGCCGAGAGCATCGTAAACACATACGCTTGAATAAATGCCACCAGGATTTCCAGGGCACTCAGGGCCGTGGCCCCCAGGATTCCAAAGAATGCAGCAATTGGCCACCAACCCGAACCAGCTGCGGCGACCACTGTCGCCAGCACGCCAGCCAGCACCATGTGCCCGGCAACCATGTTTCCGAAAAGTCGCACCGCCAGAACGGCATGCTTGATGAACAGCCCCAGCAGTTCGATCGCGAAGATCAGCAACCGGATTGGCTGCAGCAGAATGTTGTCACCAACATCCGGCATGAAATTCATCAAAAAACCGCCCGCACCCAAGTGCTGAACGCCAGAGACAACACCAATCACAAAGGTGCAGAACGCCAGAACAGCGGTCACCTCAATCGCACTGGTCACAGTCCCCAGTCCCGGCACCATCCCAATCAGGTTGCATGCCAGAATGAAGAAAAACGCTGTCAGCAGATAAGGCACATATTTGTCCGCATCATGGCCGCCAATTGCAGGCCGGACAATCTCATCTCTCACATAACCGACAAACGATTCCAGCAGATTGTGACGACGACCAACTGGTCGGTTGGTTTCTTTGCCCCGTTTTGCCAGCCAGATAAACACGACCGCCAGCAGCACAGCCACCAGCAGTTCCACCACCATCAGTTTGGAAATTCCGAAGCCGGATTCGACTTCATACAGGTTTTTCAGCGTGCCAAAAGGCTGAGGAATGAGAATCTTCCCGGAGAGATCATGATTGAACTGCTCCAGACTCGCATCCGGATGAGCTTCACGCAAAAAGGTGGGAACCTCATCCATCGAGGTATAATTTCGAGACCAAATTGCTTTGGGAACCTCGAAATAATAAGAATCTTTAACATGCAGGACCGGGCTGGCCATCAATCACTCTCTTGAAGGTCTCCCGAAGGAGTCGGATCGCAAGATTTTTGTTTCTCAGGTGCCGTCGCTGTAGACGTACGCTGGACGTCCCAGCGTTCCACCAAGCGAACAGACAATATAGTCTCCAGCAGTAACGTCAACAGATAACTGCTCACAAAAGCATGAAAAATTCGATGCTCTTCCAGCTGGGGGAAGCCTTTCCCTATCAGGATCGCACTGGCGATCGGACCTAATGTCCGGACCAGAATGGATCCCAGTGCGGTGCTCACTCCCGCATCGCGACGATGTCCCCGTTCCTGCAGCCATAAGGCCAGAAAGCCGAACAATCCGCAGCAGACGCTGGCGATCACATACGTGACCGCAGTCCCTTCCGGAGTGAAATGCAGCCAGATTGTCCCGGCCAGGCACTGCACAGGAATCAGGATCAGGACCAACTGGATTGCCTCACGCATCCTGTTTTCCGCCCTCTCTCCCGATTCGTCATTCAGTTCAAGCGGCCCATCATGACAACACCAACTCAAAAAGTCGCTCGTCCCGTTGCGTCAACTTGTCGCAGAAGCCCATCTTTTCCGCTCAGATTCCGCCCGGGATGTCATGGGAGGATCAAAAAGAGTTCGCCGGATTTCTGCCCGTCTTCACCTGAATTCTGCTGCAGGTTTCACGCTCTCTCGGCGAACTCTCTCCGTCCCGAACTTGAAAAAACCCTTTGTGTCAATACACTGAACCTCATCGCCGCCGTAGCTCAGTTGGTAGAGCAATGCTTTCGTAAAGCATGGGTCGTGTGTTCAAGTCACATCGGCGGCTCTCAGCCCAGCAGAGGCATTTTCTCATAGTCCCACGCTCGCGGCTCCGGATGCTCAATCTCGGAAACGACGAAGAATTCCGAATTCTGAGCGTCAATCATCTGCTGCACCGCTCGACTGTGCCATCTGGCCCAGCCTCGTTCACCCCACTGCGGCCCCCAACTGTTCAGCATCAGGAAATAATCGTCCACGTACCCCAGCAGGCAAATCGCATGTCCCCCTGCATAGCCCGTGTTGCGATACTGCTCCAGCACCGGTGTGTCCATCGACTGATTCCACATCACCCCCAGATAAACCGGATATCCCGATCCAATGGCCTGTCGGCATTCCTCTGCAGATCGAACCGGAGCGTGGGCCAGCAGTTGATGATCCATTGCTGGTTTCCAGCACTTCTCAGGAATCTGGCTGACGTATTGCCCAGGAAACGGAAACAGTTCCTCAGGACAGTTTCCCTGGCTTCGTGAGGCTTTAATCCCCCCGCTGATCGTCGCTCCCACATCCCGACCCAGCAATCCATCCTGCTGCTGCCCTGTCAGGTAACAAAACATCGCTGAAAACTGCTGGTCCTGCCCGCCGATTCCATTTGCCAGGGCTTCCATGCAGGAGGAGCGTGAAAATCCCGAGCAGGCTCCCACCTGCCCCTGATCCTTCACCACGATTTTACCCCGGGGATCAACCCGCTCAGGAAGCTCGCCCGCTTTGGCCATCGAGAAAGGCACCGCTCGATCATACAAAAACGATTTGTCCTCCAGATCGGGCCGCCACCCCATCCGTCGTCCCATTGGTCCACTGCTCATAACGATTCCCCCTGCTTCCGCCAGTACGCGGCGGCCTTCGTTTTCGTCCAGTGCTCGCCGCCAATTTCGGAGGCATCCAGATTCAGCATCATCACCGCATCCCGTCTCACCGCTGCACTTGACTCATAAATCCACTGGTTCACTTCCTGCTCCGTATTCAACTCACCCAGCTCAATCCGCTCGGCAGTTTCCAGAAACACTCGCTTCAATCCCAGTCGATACACTTCCAGCATGCTTTCGCTCGCCGTCATCTCAGCGGGCGGGGCATCGCAGATTTCCACCACTGGTCGAGCGATGTCCTCCGGCTGATCACAACCGACAATGCCAAACAGCAGTACCGACAACAAACCCGTCAATCCAAAGCACCTGCGCATTCCTACTCCTTCCGCAACTGTTCGGAATAATCGGTCAGCCACTCTTTGAGTGTCAGCAGGGCCGGCCCGATCACGCCCACCAGCACCCGGTAGGAAATCCCGCCTGCCGATTGCAGGTCCGGCAGCATCGAAGCCAGATCTCCCACAAACACAATCGCTGCCGAAATCCCCGCCAGCACGTTCCACACATCATTCCCATCCAGCTCGAATCGCTGAGACGTTCCCTTCGCAAACATCAATCCCTCTCTCTTTCTTTCCACATCACACTTTGAACCATGTCCCTCATCACTTCTCCCCAGGTTTCCACCCACTGACCGGTCTGCCGGGACTGCTGGCGAATCTCGTCCAGAATCTCCTCCTGGCGACGTAACCCTTCCCGGATCTCGCCGGCTGTCTGCGAAATCGACTGGGTCGACTTCGCAATCAACTCCTGCGCCTCCGCTTCCCGAGTCATCGCCTCGCCACAACGATTGATCCAGCTCACGATCGGATAACGAATCCATTCCGGAGGCTTCCACATGGCACTGACAAACACGATCGTTGCTCCCACAACCAGAAAAATCGCCAGCCCGTGATTGGCCACAAACTCGCCCGCCTCACTCCAGTCCATTCCCAATCCATCCCCCCCTCGCCGCTCACTCGGTCCACCAAAGTAGAAATGACCTCTCTGACCTACATCCGCGTGATGCGCCCCGGCCAACTGAAGGAGACTATTCATTCCAGACACACCATCTCCTCAGGACCTTCCATCAATATTCACCCTCCCCCCGGGAGAGTCGGCGCAGCCGGGGAGGGAAAGCAATCCAAGAGATTTTTCACTACGACCATCCAGAATCGTTTGACCCGAAGCCGCAGGCGCAGGTGTTTTTCCTGGAACAACGCGAATTGGCAATGCCTGCGGCTACGGGTCAAGCGGCTGGAAGTTCGCTCCTCCATTTCGCGACCCCCATTCCGAACAACTCCTTGTCCATTCCGCTGCACCCGCTATAGTGCGCTGGACGCTT
>JAGQQT010000423.1 GCA_020426065.1 Planctomycetaceae bacterium
ATCGCAGCCGCCAGCTGTTCGGAATCTCTGGGCGGGACCAGAATTCCAGTCTGACCAACGTCCACGGTCTGCCCAACACTTCCAACATCAGTAGCAATTACGGGTAAGCGGCAACTCATCGCCTGCATAATACTTTGCGGCACACCTTCAATTCCCCACGAAGGAAGCACGAACAGGTCCATCGCGTTCAGGTAAGGCACAACATCCTGCTGATTGCCTGCCAGAGTTGTCTGTTCCGACAAACCGTTTTCGGCAACCCAGTTGCGAACCAGATCATGAGACAGGCCATCACCCACAATCAGCAGATGAACATCTTCCCGTCCGACCTGGCGGAGCGCTTCGCAAAGGTACTGATGTCCTTTTTCCCGACGCAGCGCCGCCACGATACCTACGATCAGTTTGTCTTGTGGCAGGTTCAGTTGTTGACGTGCCTGCCGGGAATCAGAGGGCTGAAAGCGACTCAGATCAATTCCCGTGGGGACAGACACTGAGCGGTCCGCCTGCACACCATTGTTGGCGATCAGAGTTTGCCGCATGTTGTTCCCACAGGTGACAACGAAGTCAGCACCCTGTGAATAAATCCAGTTAGAAGCCGGATTGGATTTGACTGGTGCACCGATATGGCGGGTCCGGACAATGCGAGGACGATTCAGCAGCGAACGCCCCGCCAGGGTAAACAGCCAGCTGTCGCTTGAACTGTGTGTATTGATGACGTCAGCCCGATTCTTCGCCAGCCACCAGCGGGCTGCGGCTGCGCCCTGAAAATTGCGTCGTCGAATTGGCAGTGTTGTCACGGGAACACCGTAATCCTGAGCCCGCTGAGCAATGATGGACTCCGGACAGCAGATCAGTTGCACATCGTGACCACGTTCGAGCATGCCACACGATTCTGTCAGAATCCGAACCTCCTGGCCGCCCCAGCCGCAGGAGCTTTCTGTGTGGACAATGCGTAATCGTTCTGAACTCATTGTTTTCCCTGTTGTGTGGGGGAACATAAACGTCAATCTTTGTTATGGATTGCTAACCAGCAGCTTTCCATTGCAGTGGAGTTGCAGGCAGCAGATCCTGGTAGAGCGAAGCCAGTTCCCGCTGCATGTTTTCATGTGTCATGTTTTGAACGACCTGGGTGGCTGCCTGTCCCATCTGCTCACATCGATCGCGGGAGTTGACTATCCGGAGAGCAGCTGTGAGTTGGGAAACATTTCCGGCCTCCACAACATTTCCCTGAATTCCTGGCTGAATCAGTTCCGCCGCTCCACACTGAGCAGTTGTGATGACGGGCAATCCACTGGCGAAGGCTTCCATGCAGGCATTCGGAAAGGGATCGTACAATGTCGGGAGGACAAACAGATCTGCTGCGGCATACAGCAATGCCATTTCACTGCAGACCCCTGCAAAATGAACCCGCTGGCGAATGCCGAGTGAAGCAGCCAGTTTTTCAAACGCATGTTGAGCCTTATCCCGCCCAACAACCAGTAACTCCATCCCGTCTACTTCGGTCAGGGCTCTCAGTGTGGTGGACAACCCTTTCCGTTCCCAGCCGGATCCGACGAAAATGGCAAGCGGAACCTTACTGGAGATCCCCAACTGCTCTCGCTGAACAGCTCCTGCTGAACGATTCCGGGGAGAGTATTTTCTGGTATCAACACCGTTGTAAATGACTCGGATTTTCTCAGGGGCGATTCGAAAGTTTGCCCGAATCTGCCGGGCCACCATTCGAGAGTTACAGATCACCGTTTTGAGGTGAGGATGTTCAAACATGGCTCGTTCGGTTCGCAGCACGTATTGATGATAACGGCTGCCGACGAGCAGTCGGGTTTTCCAGACGGGATAGCTGGCCGAGCGTGCCTGCAGCCAGCAGCGATGAACTCCATCACCT
The DNA here is from genome assembly GCA_020426065.1 of Planctomycetaceae bacterium. Taxonomy (GTDB): domain Bacteria; phylum Planctomycetota; class Planctomycetia; order Planctomycetales; family Planctomycetaceae; genus Rubinisphaera. The sequence continues at coordinate 1,880 of JAGQQT010000423.1, forward strand.
GCCCGATAAACCTGGCATCCGGGAATCCGTTCATGGCTCTGGACGAGATCAAATTCCTGTTCGCGGGCGATTTCCATGGCCTTGCTGGCAAAGCGCGCTTCCCGTTGAATTCGTGTCCAATAACCGGGATTACAGGGAATCATCCGAGCGGAGGAACTCTGCCAGTCTCGAGCAATGAGTGAGACATCTCGCCCCTGTGAAGCCAGAACGTCCAGCATGGCGCTGACAATCCGCTCACCTCCTCCATCAAAACGGAACCGCTGCCGGATCAGGGCAATTCGCATCGCCTGATCGCTCAGCGTTGTGCTGCAGGAAGGCACATTTCCGTGGATGGACATTGCTCAAATACCTTTTTGACATCCCAATGGAAAGTCATGGTCTGCTGATGGATCAGGCGACCTTCTTTTTTGAATTTCGCCACTTGGCCAGTTTGCGGTCGACTTCAAGTGGAACATACATCGCCAGGCTGTAGGCACTGTCCAGCAGGGAGACTTCACCCGATGAGCAGACACCCGTTTTTCGGAGAGCCAGCAGAGTGTCCACAACATCAACAATTTCATAGTTGTCATGCTGACTCAGAAAACGGTCAATCGAAAGCTTCACGCCAGGAAACCTGGGACTGTAATCGTGGAAACAGCATAGCCCGCCTACACTCAGCAGTCTGGTCCAGCGAAGGTCGGCCATGACAGCCAGGATCTTGTGGGAGGCATCAATCAGCATGAAGTCAAACTGATCTTTGGACTGTTGAGCATCTCGAAATGCCTGGGCACTGGTTTGAGTCCGGAACTCAACGGTGCGTGGATCCAGCCCATGCCGACGCAGGTTTTCCTGAACGGTTTCCTGCTGATGTGGAAAGTAGGTCATTCGATCCACCACCACAAATTTGGGGCGAGTCTGATCCTTAAAGCAGGTCATCATGTGGCAGAGGGTGCCTCCGGCTGCCGTCCCGATTTCCAGATGGGGTCCGGTAAAATTGCGATCCCTGATGAGCGATTGCAGAAATTCCTGCTCTGCAGGGGTCATCTCAGCTTCGAAGGTTTCGGAACAACGTCTCATCGAAGTGTCCTTTTCAAGAATGCCGGAACATCTGGCAAATGTGCGATAATGATGGAGAGAGGAGTAAAGACCGGGAATGATTCAGGCGGCTTTGATGCCGATCCGGCCTGTGTAATCAGTTCTGTGAAGCAGCATCGGAATGGAATGGGCAGTGAAGTATTCATCCACCGCCTGACGGGCTCCCTGCCAGTGTCCGTAATCATCAATGATCAGGACACCACCGGGGCTGAGTCGTGGATAAAGGTATTCCAGCTCATGCCGTGTTGATTCATACCAGTCGGTATCGAGTCGCAGCACCGCGATTTGATCAGGCAGGACTCCGGGAATGGTTTCTTCCACTTTGCCTTTAATGAAATGGATTCGTGTCGGATCATAGCCGGTTCCCAGAACATTCTCATGGACTTCCTGAAACTCACCCCGGCACCAGGTAGAACTGTTCTGACCGACCTGACGTTCGGCGAAGACAGTCGCCAGTTTTTCGCCATCACATTTTTTGTCCGCTGCGGATGGCTCAGGCATCCCTTCGAAGGTGTCGTACAGAAAGAAGTCCCGCTCACTGCGGTTCATTTCCCGCATCGTGAGCAGCGACGACATGACCGCTCCGCCCTTCCAGACTCCACATTCAACAATCGCTCCGGGAATACCAGCGTGATTGACATGCTGTGTGGCCTGCATGAAGGCATAGAGGCGGTCCGGGCTGAGCATGGTAAAAGGCTGAACTCGTTCGATGATTGCCAGATCTCGATCACTCAGGTCTCGCATCATTTTGCGCATCTTCTGACGACGACGCTCTGATTTCATTCCATGCAGCCACTGCTGGAAGGATTGACGAGTCTGTTTTAAAAGTTGAGACATATTGATTTCCTCTGTTGTCAGATGATTCAGGCCGCACGATTCTGGCGGTTTTTCTGGGCAAGCAGGTGATATTTTTTGAAGGAACCGCTGGCAATATGACGTGCCAGAAACAGGCCGGCATAGCCATCCAGAAATCCTCGGCGCAGCACATAGGCCTTGAGAAAATTCCCGACACAATGCACATAAGGTTCAATCGGTGTGGTGGTTCGCCCTCGTGCGGAAAGATGTTCTACCATCATGTGAATATATTTGTCATTGCGAGTGACATACTCCTGCAGATTGTCATAGCTGTAATGCAGCATCCGAGTCTTCAGGAATCCGGGCTCTCCCTGCAGCTGCACCGACTCGTGAGGATTTGTTCCGCCCCATCGGCCACAGGATTTGCGAAAGATTCGCAGCTGATAATCG
>JAGQQT010000424.1 GCA_020426065.1 Planctomycetaceae bacterium
AATGACCACAAGCAGCTCAATCAGTGTAAACCCATGCCGTTGTCGGGAAGAACCCATATAATTCCTTTGAATAAAAGAGGACAGATGGCATCGCGAAAAGATTGCCAGAAGGCATCAGCTTATCAGTCGTACATTCAGTCTGCAACATAGAAAAGCATGTTCTTCTGCGCAGAAATGATGTGAAATTGCACCAAAAAGTATACAAAAGTATCATTCTGGTGCGGCTGGGTTTACTGATGAGTCAACTTTTATCCGTGCGAAACTTATGAAGTCTGGTTATGAAAGTACCTCCGGAGTGAGCAAGAAGTTGTTGTGTATTTCCGATCAGTACCTGTTGGGGGCAGCAATTCTTGAAATCACCCTCTTCGAAGAGTTCTCAAAAAACTGCACCAGATCCTGCAATCAGGTGCAGTTAGTTTCCTCTTGAAGTGATCAGAATTCGCCAACTACCATTTCATCTTCCATGCTGGCAAGGAACTGATAGGTTGTAAAGTTGATGTTTTCGGAGATGAAGCGAACTCCACCATCAGCCAGACAGAACTGAGCGCCCCCTTTGTGCGGGCTGCTGGCACACACATCATTGAAACGATTGTTTGGGTCACTGCCACTGTAATAGGCTGGTCGCTGATTGATGGTTTTCTTGATGTTCTTGCAGCAGTACATGGCGGCATTGGAACCGCTTGTATTGGCTCCCTGTTGCCAGGGGCGATAAGGACTGGAACCACTGCTCTCGCGACGTCCGGAATACTCCATCACGATGAAAGTGTTGGAGGTCCCATCGACAATATCCGACATATACCGGGCTTTGTTCATCGTCAGAATTCCAGATTGTCCGATTCCCCCATGAGATGAGCTGGTACTGTTGCCGGCAAACTGATAATTACGAGCGGGAGAGGCTCCGGCCACCGCTCCAAATGGTCCGGCGACACCCACATAATGCGCCGTTGGCACGTTCGTCACGTTGGAAGCTTTGTCGGCATTACGGGCGCTTGGGCAGAAATAAGGGGTAACGGAGTTCTCGGCATTTGTGACGTTGACTGTATTCCCGTAATACAGATTCATGTTGAATCCGTCATAGAGAGCGGACTCCTCCATCATGGGCAGGATGTGAACATGCCAGCTCATGTTGTTTTTGGGAGCACTCGTGGATGTTGGCGATGACAACCCCATAGCCCCCTGGGGGAAAACGCGATAAGTGTCGTGGTAATTATGAAGGGCCAGGCCAATCTGTTTGAGATTGTTTTTGCAGGATGACCTCCGTGCTGCTTCGCGCGCCTGCTGAACTGCCGGGAGCAACAACGCTACCAGAATGGCGATGATCGCGATCACGACCAGCAATTCAATCAGAGTAAAACCTCTTCGTTTGAGTGAATTTCTCATGAGAATCTCCTGTAAATGAGAGTTTTCAACGCCAAGAGTATGGGTTGAGAAAGGATGTTTTCCGAGGCTAACTGGATAGCAACAGTTCCGCAACCTGTAAAACAGTCTGAATTCCCAATTTCAGTTTTTGGGTAAATTCTCTGCAAATGCAGGTTGACAGAGGGGGGGCTTGAGCACACCGGTTTCAAGCAGGCATCTAAAGTCAGGGCAGTCAATTGGGCAGGGAGTATGAATCTCACCAATGCGGATCGGGCCTTGTTGAAGCACCTGTTACGGGAAATTACAGCCCAAAAGTAAAGGCTCTCTGCTTGGCACAGAGAGCCTTTACTTTCTTGAGTGATCGTAGTGTCCAATCATCGACAGAAGGATTGATGGATGACCTCAGTCATGCAGGACAGTGAGCTTTCCCTTGAGCAGGATCATTTCGTAAGATCGAAATTGATAATGTTAGGTCCTTTGACCACTTCTGCTGTTAACTCTGTGGCATCGTGGTATTTGGCTGGCAGAGCTTCTTTCCCTGCAGAATCCGTTGCGGTGCGTATTACGACTTTATGTTTTCCAGGTTCTGCCCCAGCCATCTGAGGAGAATACTGGAGTTCATAGTTCCCGTCAGGATCGGTTAATCCTTTCGAGGGACTTCCTGATTCCGGTTCGAAGGTTACTGTTGCACCGGCCAACGGTTTTCCATCAAAGGTGATGTTTCCATTGACCTGACCCATGCTGGGGCCACCTGAGCCTCCACAACCGGAGAGAGAAAAAAGCAGGGGAATCAGCACGAGCAGTGATGATTTGAAGTTGCAGATGGTACTATTCATGGTTTTACATTTTCCTTATTGGTAGCCCGCAGGCAGATTTCTCATAAACAGCAATTTGTGTATTGCCTGAACAGGCAGCAATCCCGACATCTGTTGAATTCACCGGAATAAAACTGTTGTTATCGGACTGGTTTTCAAACCACAGTCGATAGTACCAGCTGCTGTTTTGTATGGCAGTTTTTTTGCTGTAAGTAATCAGTGATTGATTTATATTATTTTGCCTGATCCGGACTTGCAACGGATCTGGTCAGTAACATTTTTGACCATATATAGGAATTGTCCCTGTCCGGGTTCTGGATTCACATGACACTCAGCGTTGCTCGTGACCGACGTTGCCTTCGTTTTCTGCCTGTTTTAGGGCCTGAAAATTGATCTCGCCCTGTCTGGAGGGCTTTGGTAGATTGCCGCCTCTTTAAATCCGGCGAATCTTGTCTGACCGGCTGAATTGGAAGCGTAAAGGAACACGGATATGTCCCTGAGGAAAATGCGTGTAATCGGTTTTGTCTCAGTCGTTTTGTTGATCATCACGCCAGTCGCTCAGGCCGGCCATGGTCATTGTCACCATGGGCACGGTGAAGTAGCCGCTCTGGCATTTGCCGTGGGGGCAGTTGCAACTTTGCTCGCACCACCACCACCCCCTCGTGTCATTCATCACCATCATCCCATGATTCCGGCCCCTCCTCCCTATGGATACCCGTATCCACCAGTAATTCAGCGGGAATATCATTACGTTAATCCGCCTGTTTATACCCCAGCTCCCGTTCGGCAATACCAGCCAATGCCCCAGCCCGTAGTTCCGGCAATGCCCTCCACACAGGTTCCAGCCACTGCCCGGGTTGGCACTGTTGTCGATCGCCTGCCACCCAATGCCTACAGTGAAAATCGTAACGGAGTGACATACTTCACTGCTGACGGGATCTATTATCTGCAGGTTCAATTTGGTGTTGAAACGAAATATGTGATTGTGCAACCTCAGTGATGATGCAGCGAATGAGGAAGAGTTTGATTCATGTGATACACCCGCATGTTTCCGTCAGTTTTCTTTAGCTTGATCTCTACACGGTTCCTAAGAAAACACTGCCAACAGTTGTCTCTCATCAAGACGTGTCTGCATTCAGTCAGGCACGTCTTTTTTTATGCAAACCGGACTGTGAAGTCCGCTTTGTGGAAGTTGGATTTGGCTGATTTCGCTGGAATAGCGGGATAACGAGTTGAAATGCTGCAATTCTCTGCAGATACTCAAGTTCACTGTTTCTGCTCGCTCTGAAGTACTAGATGAATATGGGGTTGATTCATGTCAGATCTGATTCCGCGGGCCCTGCGGCTGCTGACAACACGCTCATTAAACTCTCGAAGCAAACGTATCAGAAGACTGTTTTCTCCAGAGCCTGAGAGCTGTGAATCCCGGATTCTGCTCACCACGCCAATCTTTATCAACGAGTTTCATTACGATGACACCGGCACCGATTTAAACGAATTCATTGAAGTGGCTGGGCCTGCTGGTACGGATCTCGATGGGTTTTCCATTGTCCTCTACGATGGATCGAGCGGGGCCAGTTATAAGACACTCAATCTGACCGGGACGATTCCCGATCAGGATGATGGAATTGGTACCCTCTCATTTCTTCAGGAAGGTATCCTGGATACGAATGGGGGCTTCGCTTTTGTAGATGATAACAGTAATGTCCTGCAGTTCCTCAGTTATGAGGGAGCATTCACTGCGACAGATGGCCCCGCTCAATCTTTGATGTCAGCTGATATCGGTTTAGACGAAGACCCTGCTGTTTCCGAAGGTCTCTCATTACAACTCCAGGGTGTCGGTGGCTGCTTCGAAGATTTTATCTGGGGATTAGTCAGCGAAACTCCTGGGGCGAAGAACAATGGTCAAAACTTCTATCCGTGCGATCCTCCTGCCATTATCACAGTGACGACGGCTGTCGATGAAAACAATGGAACCTTGGATACCGCTCTGGGCACAGGAACCTCGTTGCGGGAAGCCATC
>JAGQQT010000425.1 GCA_020426065.1 Planctomycetaceae bacterium
CGCAGATTCAGTTCGGTTGCGTATCGGGCAATAAACACGGATGAACAGGTAAAGGCCATGCCAATTGCCATGCCCATCACCATCACCCAGCCCGGCCAGTAACGACGCAGCAACGGCCAGGCCGGAGGACTGTCGATCTGTTTCTGACGCGGTTCATTTCTGGTGATTCCGAATACGATCACCAGATAGATCGCACCGAGCAAGGCGGTTGTGCCAAAGAACGCCTGATGACGCAGGAGGGTATCGGGCGTGAAGCGGGAAATTAGGTCGCTCAACTGGGAACCGACAATGATCCCCAGAAATCCGCTCGAACCGAGTGTGGCGATGATTTCCGTTCGCCGGTAAGCCGGGACCAGATTCTGTATGTGAGTCATCGAAGAGGAAATCATTCCACCGATGCCAAGTGCGAACAGCGTTCGCCCCGCATACATTGCCCATCCCAGTGAAGGCACAACAATCATTAAGGCAATGCCGACCAGATACATCAATGTGGAGATCAGCCAGACGGGGCGGACGCCGTAGCGGTCAATCCACTGGCCCAGAAAAAAGCGGCCGAACAACGCACCAATCGAGCCGACACTCACAATGGTTCCGGCCAGCTGTTCAGTTCCACCCAGCAGGTTGACCAGATCTGCAAAGCGGAAGGTCAATGCGTTTGCCGAGATCAGGAGCAGATTCGCCACATACGCCCACCAGAAAGTCGACGTATAAATCGAAGGCTCTTTCTGCTGAGAGTGTTTCGGCCCCGAGGGGACCTCGTCTGGGATGAGGGCGGCAGGAGGTTGCATCAGCAAATCAATTCATGTCAGGGAGGAACCTTATTGTAGAAAGAGTGAAAGCAACATCAACGAGAGTTTGCCGTTCGCGTCCTCATATTGATGTTTCAGCATGCGATTTCCGGTTTCTCAACGCTTCAGCCGCCGAAGGCTCCGTAGCGTCTGATCCCCCGGGCCAGCATATGTCGGTTGGCAATCAGCAGTAAAATCACCCACGCGAATTCGACACAGATTTCTCCCCAGAGGTTCTCTGTGGGAACTTTTTCCAGAAAGACAGCCGCCGGGAAATAGGCCAGGTACTTGAACGGCAGATATTCAATCGCCCGGAAAATCGGCTCAGGCAGCCAGTCGAGCGGAATCATGTGGCCCGACAAAAAGTAGTTGAACATCATGTAGATAAACAGCAGAGAACCGACTTCCAGAAACCAGAAGCCAATCATGCCAATCATCGCTTCCAGCAGAAAGCCAATCAGAAATCCCATCATCAGGGACAGCACAAATGCCAGCCAGACTTCGCCTCGGGGCATGGCCGGGAAATAACTGCGGCATAGGTAAAACACCACCGCGAACGGGATCGTCGCGATAATGTAATACACCACCTTATGGGCAACCCGATGCCAGAACAGGTATCCCAGCACATCGATGGGCTGGATAATGTATTTCTTGATACTCCCATCCCGGATATCACGGGCTATTCCGCTGGCCAGTCCCGGCATACTGGAAAAGGCCCGGGCCACCATCGCCAGCAAATAATAAGCCACCATGTCTTCGTAGCTGTAACCGTTCAGTTTCGAAATCTGCTGGCTGGTTCCCACGGAGTAGACTTTGTGCCACAGATAAATCTGGGTGATGATCGGCAGGAACCGCACGAAGGTCGAAAAGAAAAAATCTCCTCGGTAGACCAGACGTTCCGCTACGCAGGTTTTGAAGATGATCCAGCTCGTCCAACTCCGGGCGAACAATTCCCCGGTCAATTCACGCAGCGACAAACCTGAGCCCAGACTGACCGAAAACAGGGGAGGAGAATCAGGCACGATTGCCTCCCTGGCTTTTCCGGGTCTGGTCAAACAGATCCGCAAAAACATCCTCCAGCGGACGATCGTGAACCGTGATATCTTCGATGCGATATTGGTCAATTAACGCAGCCAGAGTCGCGGAAACTTCTTCCCGCTTCACTTTCAACTTGCAGACACCTGCTTCACCGGGCAGCACTTCACCATATCGGGCAATCTCTGGAGGAATGCTCCCATTGGGGAACTGCATCGAGATAACCTTGTGCCCGCTGAACTGCTCCCGCACATCATTTAGGGAGCCATCGTGCCGGATCTCACCGGAGTCGATGATGATGACCCGTTTACAGAGTGCCTCGACATCTTTCATGTAGTGGCTGGTCAGGACGACCGTGATTTTCTCCTGACGCTGATATTGCAACACGAAATCCTGCACCCGCTTTTGACTGACCACATCCAGGCCGATGGTCGGCTCATCCAGAAACAGAACTCGGGGATGATGCAATAACGAAGCGATCAGTTCCATCCGCATCCGTTCACCAAGGGACAGCTCTCGCACCGGTTGACTGATCAGCCGACGGACATCCAGCAGATCTGTTAACTCATCCAGCCGTCGCGTGAACTCGGTGGCTGGGATTTTGTAAATGGCCTGATGAAGGCGGAAGGATTCCTGAGCGGGCAAATCCCACCAGAGCTGATTCTTCTGGCCCATCACCAGTGAAAACTGCCTGCGATAGGCATTCTCACGCTTCCAGGGGACGTAATCCAGCACGGTGGCGTGTCCGGAGGTAGGGACAATCAGACCAGACAGCAGTTTCAGAGTGGTTGTTTTTCCAGCACCATTCGGGCCCAGAAAACCAACGATTTCCCCTTCATCAATGCTGAAGGAGACATCCCGCACCGCGTTCACGGCGGTGTATTCACGGGAAAACAGATGCAGCAGAGACGCCCGGAGCCCTTCGTGCTTGCGGTAAACGCGATACTGCTTTCCCAGATGGGAGACTTCGATCACAGGGGGCATGGAACCAGACTATTGGTGAAATTCAGTTTTTCACCAGTGTAGATGGTTCGGGCGAAATCACCAACGCAGCGGGGAATGAAATTCCTGGCCAGCCACACCTGCAGAACTTGTTTTATCGCAGCACTGGCATTTCGAAGGCTTCGTCTGGAACGTTGTTGGAGCGGGAATCAAATTCTGGCTTTCGCGTTACCCGATCTGGCTCGGTTTTCCATTCAGACGTCGCCCACACTGCCCAGGTTCGAGTGACCACTTCAGCCAGTTCGGTCATGGTTGTTTCGAGCTGAGCGGCAGTCAGATTCTGGTTTTCGAGAGTGGTTTCGAGCAGAAATCGCTGAACAGACCGGCTGAATCCAAAATGGCAGTCCTGAGATACCTCTCGATTGGAAGTCAGCAGTTCCAGCAGGTGATCAGCCGGAATTCTTCCCTGAGGTAGCGGATCAAGCCAGGCACAGACTTTTACAGTTTTCAGGTTCTCACTGAGGGAGACTGTGTAATAGACTTCGACGGCTTGTCGATCCAGTTGGGCCTCAAACAGAACGTCGAGTTGCCCATCGCGTAAAGTTGGCTCGAGTTTCAGAGACTGGAGCAGGGTTCCCACTCCCTCGATCGATTCAACAGGTGCAGCTGTCTGCTCCTCTTTTTCCGCTGCCTGCGGGAAGCCGGATTTCAACGGCTGGCTGACACTTTCACCAGGAAATGCATTGGGAGCAACAGCGGTTTCCGGCTGGAAAGTCGGAAATTTCGCTTCCTGACCACACGCTGTGTGTAAGCCAAGGCCACTCAGGCCCAGACAAATTGTAGCGGCGAATAAATGTTTTGGTCGCATGGGAGGCACTCCGTTGCCTGTGTTTCTACCCGCATTGCAATCCTGACTCCTGACCACCTCCATAATTTTCCGCGTCAAAAGTCAGCACAAATGGCATCAAATTGACGAGTGATGAAGTTACGGTGCTGTTAATCAACCAGCCGTACTGGGGTACTCCAGGTGTCTCATTTCCCCTCAGCTTCAGCCCCAAACAAGGCTTTGAGACAGATTTGCGACCAGGTTTCAAACTGGTCAATCTGTTCCAATAATTCCGCTGGTGAGGAAAATCCCGTTTCTATCATCGACCTTTCACGCGGGGAAACTTTGGGCTGATTCACCTCAAATATGTGAACGATCCCTAAATGAACCTTTCCGACCTCGGTTTCATCGTCATTCAGGATCCCTGCCAGGCGGTCCGAATACTCCCCATCGATCTCGATTTCTTCCTCAATTTCGCGTCGCATTCCCGCCAGGTAAGCATGATCTGTGGCATCTGCATCCAGTGTGGAAATGTGTCCACCAACCCCAATTGATCTTTTGCTGTGCAAGCGGGCTTCTCCCTGATCGGTGCCCCGACGATAGT
>JAGQQT010000426.1 GCA_020426065.1 Planctomycetaceae bacterium
CTTCCCCGAGTGGAAGCAAACCTTTGGCTACGGCTTCATCGGATCCGGCGGCATCATTTTTAAAGGCAGCAATCGCAGACTCCATGCATTCTTTTCCACCACCCAGAGTCTGAATATAGGATTTGTCATCCGGAGTGGCGATACGGGTCGGAATACTTTCTCCCCCGTAAAGATACAGATTCATCATGGCCTGAATCCCACCCAGTTGAGGATCCTGATCAGACACTTGCCGAGTCAGCATCAGGTCAACCTCAACGCCATCCACTTCTTCATGGGCTTTCTCGTAAGTCATTTCCTGACGCATGCCCGAAATTTCCAGACCATCCATCAGTTCCGCCACGCGGGAAGCCAGAGAGCGGAAATCAGTGGAGGGTGTTGCACCCCCGACAGCCACCGTTTGCACCAGTCCATCCTGCAGATTGCCCAGGCTGAAGGAGCCCGCCAGATCGCTGTAATCGATCTTGCGAGTTTCAGCGACCAATGCATCCCATTTGGTTTTGTCTTCATCACTCAATTCAAGCATTGAGGGAATCATTTTCATGCCCCACTCATTGAATTCCGAACTGCTCCCACCCATGTTCCAGTAGACCAGTTGTTCGGCGGGCAGTTTGACCAGGTTTACGGGAGCTTGAGGAGGGTACTTTGAGAGGAAGTTTGCAGACCGTGATCCATCGGCAAATTCCAGATACTCCTGCAGTTCGATGTCAGATTCATTGACGGTCATGGAAACTGTGTAAGATTCCGCTTCTTCCAACCCAATCAGGATTTTTTCGGAAACAGTGTCCATCAGGTCTTGCATGAAGGTCAGATTCACACCGGGAACCTCCAGCATCTGCTCCTGGGATTCGGCAATCTGGTCTTCAACCAGAGTGATCATGTCTGCAATGTCATCGGCGTAAATGTCTTTCAGCAGTTCGAGATTGAATGCCACAGAAAGGTGTGTGTCTGCGAAATTTGCAGCAACACCTTCCGAGGCAATGTCGGCAACAGAGCTGGGGCGTGGATTGTCCAGATGAGCCTGGATTTCTTCCATGGCTTCTTCGTTATCGCTGTAGATTCCATATTTTTCATGCGCGATAAAAATGAAGGAATCATCCAGTGCTTCTTCCATGTCCTTGGTATCGGTGGCAGGAATCACAAACACGATCGCTGGATCGGCATCTTTTTTCAGGAAAACGGCAATCCACCAGTCTTTGCTCTGATCCACGCCTTGCAGGGTGGGGTTGGAAATCCCAATTCCCAGCATCCCCGCCTGACCCTGAATAATTGGCCCATAACCTTCCTGTACAGAGTCGACAAAGCCAGCCAGAGATTTCAGCGTTTTCTGTGGAGCCATCAGTTTGGCAACTGCAGCAGCAGAGTCTGGAATCAGCTCCGGCCCCTCGGCGGCCATTAGTGGTGCTCCCAGCAGCATCACCAGGCAGACAATATTCACACACCACGCTTTACGCATCACAAGTATCCTTTCGCTGAATTTGTTACAGCCTTGGCATCAGCTGCAAGTTTGACTCCGAATTTTTTCCGATTTGCTGATCAGATTGCTGTTCGGTCCCTTGTCTCGGCATCCCTCACTCAGGCCTGCCACTTTGAATGCAGGTACTCTTTTCCGGTCATGCCAAGGCAAATCATAACGGTCAATTAAAGTTTGAGGATCAGGACTTTGCTTGATTTTTGAAATTTTTCACGGAGCACAATCCCGGGGTTTCCATTCCGTTTACCACTCAGAAAATGCTCTAGCTCCCTTTCGACGTTTTCCGATAGGATTTCATTTGCGCAATTCCACGGGGATGTTTGAAATTGGACAGAAATCCCCAGAAAAGGAGTTGCTGGTTTACCCCCACACTGCCACATTTTTGTTCGTGAGAGCATTTCCTGCCAGAGACTTTCTCATGTACACCTACCCCCTACCTCCCCAAAATCTTTCCGGTTTCACAATTCGGAATTTTTTATGCGTGCTGCTTTTCACAATCGCAGTTATCAGCCATGCCACACCCCCGCTCCAGGCACAAACTTCAGAAGCGACTCCGCAAAGTGAGTCATTCGATGAACAGAAATCTCGCCGGATTGCGGTCGCGCTGAACTATTGCCGGGCATCTTTTCATCGCATTCGCAAATATCCCAATCCACAGGTCCTTAATGAGGAGCGGGAGAAGATCCTGAACAACCTGAATCTGAACGAGATCCGGGATGAAGAGGTCATCCGGCTTTACACAGATGTGCTGGATGAAATCGGTCAGATTGAACTGACTGACCGCGAAGAGGAACTGTACGACATCAAGTACAAGCGGGCGCTGCGTCAGGAAGTGGCCATCGATTCGTTGTCGATCGGGCTGGACCTGCTCTCCGCTCAATTCATCGGAGCGGTCCGCACGGGAGCCAACAGCTGGTGGGACTATCGATCTTTCAAATGGAATCGCGATAACGAAGTCTTCAAGCTGGAGAAGAATCGGGTCAGTTCGGTTGTCAAAAAATCATCGAACTTTCTCGACACCTTCTGGAAACTTACCCAGGAACACAACATCCCCGACCGCTGGCTGGTTCGATCCACCGATCTGGATGATCTGGAAACGGCCATGAATGAGGATGATCTGGATGCCCGTCTGCGTATCCTCCGACGGATGAAACCGTTTATGGAATGCTATCCCCCATACTGGTACTATCTGGCCCGCACGCAGCAGGCCAGCGGCGATCTGGTTGCCGCGCTGGACAGTTACGGACAGCTTTCCTCACTGGGTACAAATCACTTCCGTCGAGATGATATGCTGGCCAGTGCATTTGCCAATCAGGCTGTCATTGAAGCCCACCTGCATCAGGGTGATCCGGTCCAAACCGCCCGAACGGCCCTGAAGTTTTCCACCCAGGTATGGGAGGCGAATCTCGCCTGCGCCCGCATTCTCCAGCAGGCGGGCAGCGTTGCTGATGCAGAGGATGCCATCCTGAGGAATCTCGATGTCGGACTCGAGACCGCACAAAGCACCGTCACGCTACTCACGTTTTATCACGATACCGGCAATACCACACAACTGGCTCGCTACCTCACCGAAGAAAAGGTGATTGCACTCATTCCTCCCCCTGTCCTGATCCGGTTTGCCTCCCGCATCCCCCAGGAACAGACTCCTCCCGTCGTCTGGACTGCCCTGGCTTCAACATTGCGGGTTTATCCCCAGGTTGGCTTTGGACAGGATGATCTGATTCTGGCCTGTCATCCGGTCTGGAGTATTGAACGTGGCAAACTGTCATTGAGGCGTGAGGATGGCACCCAGATTGCCGGAGAATACTTCCGCCAGGGAGATCTGGACTTCGTAAAGTTTTCCAAGGTCGCCGACTTTGGAGGAGTGATCACCGGTCCCTCATCCCTGCCGCGATTGAGCCTGAACGTTAAATATGATGACACTCACACAATCCAGCTGGCCTTCTCTCCTGATGCCCTCCCCGGACAGGAACTGACGGAGCAGACCTCAACCGCCCGCAGCCCTTCGGAAAACCGGGGCTACCATTTGATCGCCGCTCAATGGGATGATCAGTCGGTCGCTTATGTGCCACAATTCCCTCAAACCGCTGATATCTACGATCCTGTGGAATTCCATCGCGTCGCCGCCAGCTTGGGAACAAACTCGGATCCGGAAATCAAATCCGCCAACAAGGAATCTCAGCAGCCAGAGCCCAAAAAGGACTCCACAATCCGCTGAGGAACTTTTTCCAGTTTATTGTCAGCCACGAATCTGCAGATACGATGATGTGAGTTCGCACATCAACACCTCCAGCAGAAAAGCCCGGTCCGATTCTTCGTTTTTTCCTGCGCCACTGGTTTCTGGTCTGTTTAACTCTCCTGCTGTTCGGTGGGGCAGCACTGGGACAGGCCGCACCCGAGTTGAGCCAATTCATCACCGGCAGCTTTCGTTCCGGCCCGCTGGTCTTTGTGATCCTGTTCGGAATGTCGCTCACGCTCCCGACAGAATCCCTGCGGAGTTCATTCCTCCGTCCCACTGGCACACTGCTGGCCATGCTGGTCAACACGGTTCTGCTTCCTCTGTTGACCTGGGGAGTTGTCTTACTGATTCCCTGTGGCCCATTTGGAGCAGGATTTCTGATGATGGCTGCGGTTCCGACCACAATGGCCTCCGCTGCAGTCTGGACGCGTAAAGCGGGCGGGAATGATGCCATCCCATTGCTCAATACATT
>JAGQQT010000427.1 GCA_020426065.1 Planctomycetaceae bacterium
GAAGTCGGTTGCTTCGATCGGATACATGCCGCAGAACACCATCTGCTTGGGTTCACGATAACCGGGCAATGCCTTGGCAGCCGGACGGGCCTCGTTCGTAACGGTATCGCCAACCTTTACGTCTTCCAGTTTCTTCACGCCGGTAATGATATAACCGACCTGCCCTGCCCCGAGGGAATCACAGGCGGACATCTTGGGGGTGAACTGCCCCAGTTCGATGACTTCCTGTGCACCACCCGTTCGCATGAAGCGAATGCGATCCCCCTTGTTGATCTCCCCCTCAACAATTCGGATGTAGATGATCACACCGCGGAAGCTGTCGAATTTGCTGTCAAAAATCAGGGCCTGCAGCGGTTCGGTCGATAACCCGCGCGGATGCGGAATCCGCTCGATAATCGCGTTGAAGACATCATCGATCCCAATTCCAGCTTTGGCCGAAACCTTGAGGGCATTGGATGCATCCAGCCCCAGCACGGTTTCGATTTCATCCAGCACTTCATCGATACGCGTAACTGGCAGATCGATCTTGTTGATGACCGGAATAATTTCCAGATCCGATTCAATGGCGGCATAAGCATTGGCCACCGTCTGGGCCTGCACACCCTGAAACGCATCGACCAGCAGCAACGCTCCTTCACACGCTGCCAGGGAGCGGGACACTTCGTAATGAAAATCGACGTGGCCGGGGGTGTCAATCAGGTTCAGTTCGTAAGTCTGGCCCTTGTATTGATGACGGATTGCAACGGCATGCGCCTTCACGGTAATCCCACGATCCCGCTCGATATCCAGGTCGTCCAGAATCTGATCTTTGAACTCGCGCTGCGAGATGGCACCCGTTTTCAGCAGCAGTTGATCGGCCAGCGTACTTTTTCCGTGATCAATGTGCGCAATGATCGAAAAATTGCGGATGAACTCTCGTTCCATCCGCCCGACTTTCTTTGTCGACCTGCCTGGTGCGGCCATTCCGTTCCTCAGTGCTCAATGAGCAAGATATTGTCAGTGTGATTCCGTTCGGGTAGCCCGAACAGCAGAAAACGGGTTCCAGATTCCCAGCCACATCCAGAATGGGGACGGGGGCTGGTTCTGGGAATCGCACAGTATAACCAACCAGTGCCGAAGAGCGAGACTGCAAATCAACGCATTTTCAGCGGAACTTGCTGGACAAAATTCATCCAGAAAGGCTGATCCGTTCTTCACTCAGCCTCTTATACAGAGACTCTTACTGCGGTTGAGGAGTCTTGTCCTTGAGCCATTGCGAACCGGCCTTCGGGTTCAGCAGCGTGGGGAGCATGGCAAAAAACGCTCCAGCATAAGTGGAGTAGACCGGATTTCGGGGATTCCGATCGCCATAGACAATCGGACTGGCCAGCGGCAGCGAGTAAAACGGGATTCTCGCATAACGATGATGCGTGCCGTGATGATCAACATGCTGCATCATGTTGGACAACGTTTTATCCACCAGCCGACGGGGAATGACAGTCCGTGTACCAGAAAGGACGGAGTCCCCAAACAGACCCATGTGCTCGGTGTATTTGTTCAAGGTCTGGTACATTCCGGCAATCGCATAAGGAATTCCAAATGCGATGAAGAATTCTGGCCACCAGCCGCGCCAGGTCAGGATGGCGGCAATCGATCCCCAGAACAGCACAATCAGGCCGTATTCCATCAGCACTCGCTTCTTGACGGCCTTCTTGAGAGGTCCCAGCACAAACAGCGAGCGAATGAACAGAAACGGTGTGTAGAGGCAGCCGCAGAAGATTTCCAGAATCGCACAGGTCATGCGGAAGAACCAGGAGGTTCCCGGCTTATTGAATGGCCACATTTCAGGATCCCGTTCTGTTGACATGAATCCATGATGATAAGCGTGGGCATGCCGATAAACACTGATTGGAACCAGGGAAACCGTGCCGCACAGGATGCCGAACATCTCATTTTTACGGCGGTCATAATGCAGGGTGCCGTGGCTGGCATCATGCAAAGAAAGCGGTTTTGTATGGAAAAAATGAGCCTGCACGACCCAGCAGATCACCAGCAGTGGCCACAATCCCTGATGCCACAGGTAAAGCCCGAGAAAGCACATGCCCAGCCCGAAAAGATTATTCAGCTGCTGCCGGAGCATGGTGCCACCACCATGCTGATGCAGCTGTTTAATCCGATACCGGTCTTCTTCGGAAAGAATCTCTTTTCTGGTCGCATCGACAGGCAGCAGGGAATCCGTGTCGGTAGAGATGGTTTCCGATTCGACAACGCTGGCATTCATGGCTTTTTCCAACTTAACTGGCGGGCATCAATCCATGACCACGAGCTCCTTCAAATCATCGGAAAGGCAGCTCTTCCGATGATGCATCAAGAATATGCAATCCTTATTGAAAAGCGATCAGCACCAAAATTCAAGCGCAGGATTGCCAACTCGGCCAAATCGACGCACAACCCGCTCTGCCGGGCGCACAGTCAGCTTTGACGATCTCCTCTGCCAGATTCGGCAAGGTTTCCATCTTTGCTACATCTTGACATTCAGTGGAATCACGACCGATTCCCCTGAAAATCAATGATGATAGGCCCCAAATCCTTTGCGACGGCGGGAGCTGTAAGCCTGCAGCGAATCTTCAATAATCGAGAGACTGTTGGTAGCAGGCTGAATCTTGTTCACCTCAACGGTCTTCCCTTCCAGCTGCTTGTAGTCCTGGAAAAAGCGACGTAGCTGATTGAGGCGGTGAGAGGGGAGTTCTTCAGCTTCGGTAATATGGTTATATTCCGGATCGTCCGTTGCCACTGCCAGAATTTTGTGGTCCGGCTTGCCACTGTCGATCATCGTCATCAAGCCGATGGCCCGGGCATTAACCAGGGTCAGCGGATCCACCGCTTCTTTACACATGACCAGCACGTCCAGCGGGTCGTCATCCTCGGCCAGTGTCTGAGGAATGAAGCCGTAATTGGCTGGATAATACACAGCCGAGTACAAGATGCGGTCCAGGCGCAGCAGCCCGGTTTCCTTGTCCAGTTCGTACTTGACGCTTGATCCCATGGGGATTTCGATAATTGCCTGAAATTCCAGGGGAAGATTTTCACCAGGAGTAACATCGTGCCAGGGATGGGTCATCTGAAACCTTTACGATGCGGATTGTCTCGCAAGCCGGGGCCACATCCGACTTCGCTTTTTCCAACCACAAAATGATACTGTATTCAAGGATGTTAGAATACAGGGCAGATCAGTGCGAGCCGGATTGAACCCCTCCGCCACAAAAAAAATGGGGACTCTCGGGAATTTCATGAAGGAATCCCCTATACATGCGACGGTCTGCCGCAGATTTCCACCGGAATCCGGCATTGCCCCAAAAACAGAGCATTTTCGACATTTCCTCCCATGCTGGAACCAGCCAGAATCTGGTACTGCTCCGAAAACTCCTCTCCGAATATCCCAACTGAGCGACCATGAAAGCACTTCTCTACCATGAATTTCAGGGAATTCCCTCCATTGAGGAGATTTCCGAGCCCATTTGCCCGCCCGAAGGAGCCATTATCCGGGTGGAGGCAACCGGGCTGTGCCGTTCCGACTGGCATGGCTGGATGGGGCATGATGACATGATTCAGCTCCCGCACGTGCCCGGCCACGAATTTGCCGGAATTGTCACCGCCATCGGCCCGCAGGTCAGGAAATATCAGGTTGGTCAGCGGGTGACAGCTCCCTTCGTCTGTGGCTGCAATCGCTGCTCCTATTGTGAGCGGGGTGATGCCCAGGTCTGTCCGGATCAGACTCAGCCCGGATTCACGCATTTTGGTTCCTTTGCTGAGCGCGTGGTCGTTCATCAGGCCGATCTGAATCTGGTCCCCCTTCCGGCTTCGATGACTTTCGCACAGGCTGCCGGACTGGGATGCCGCTTCGCCACTTCCTATCGAGCGGTGGTTCAGCAGGGCCAGCTGAAACCTCAGCAATGGCTGGTTGTGTTCGGCTGTGGAGGCGTGGGACTCTCGGCCATTCTGATTGGCCGGGCACTGAATGCGCGCGTTTTAGCGGTGGATGTTTCGGAATCTTCCCTGCGAAAAGCACAGGCCCTGGGAGCGGAACGGACTCTCAATCCGAACGAGCATCCCGATGTCATCCGCACGATTCGGACTTGGACCTCGGGCGGAGCCGATGTCACTCTCGATGCCTCTGGTCATCGCAC
>JAGQQT010000428.1 GCA_020426065.1 Planctomycetaceae bacterium
GCTGGGAATTACTCGCACAGTTCAACAGCCAGCACCAGGAACGTCATGGAATCGAAGATGCCTTTGCTGCCCGGATCAGAAGTTACGAGCTGGCTGCAAGGATGCAACTGGCCGTACCCGAAGTGACCAACATTGATGGGGAGACCGCTGCAATCCACGAAATGTATGGCACAGGGGAGGAAGCGACTCGTGATTTCGGGCGGAGTTGCCTGCTGGCCCGCAAACTTCTGGAGATGGGAGTCCGGTTTGTGCAGCTGTTTTCCGGGGGAGCGTTCGGTTCTCCCCGAATTAACTGGGATGGTCATGAAGATATGGTCCGAAACCATGGCCGGGAGGCAGTACGAATTGACAAGCCAATCGCTGGTCTGCTTAAGGATCTGAGGCAACGAGGTATGCTCGATGACACACTGGTCCTGTTTACCAGTGAGTTTGGCCGGACTCCCTTCACACAATCTGCCTCCGAAGTGCTGGGTGCAGGACGCGATCACAATCAGTATGGTTTCAGTATCTGGATGGCTGGTGGTGGCCTCAAAGCCGGAATTTCATATGGTGAGTCTGACGATATCGGCTGGAAAGCCGTCGAAAAACGGACGCACTGGCACGACTTCCATGCGACCGTGCTGAAATTACTGGGAATTGATCACCAGAGACTCACCTATTATCACAATGGTATTGAACGTCGATTAACGAACGTCCATGGAGAGATTCTGCATGAGATCCTTGCCTGATGATCCTCTTCCAGTTTGAGGAGCAGAAAACAGGATTAATTGATGGGCACGATCTGTTATTTTCACAAGAAACAATAAAAAAACGGAGCCAGGTGGCTCCGTTTTTTCTTAAGTAAGGCCCGGCAGTTCCGGTTCAGATCATGTCTTCTTCCAGAGGTTCATCCTCGGAATCCAGTTCCGATGACATTTCATCATCAGTTGTCAAAACCGGGGCGTGATCGTAGCAGTCATGATCATGCCACAAGGGCATTCCTGCGGCATAACGAGCAGCGAGCATCATGACCTTGTCTTCCGAACCTGGCTTGGCGTCGGTTGGGCTGCTCGGATTGATGCCCAGATTTTCAAATTCGTCCATATCGAACGCATCAGAAAAATCGGCCACGTAGGCACCCTGGTCGTCAAACATCAGCTCGTAATCCGGATCAACTTTTTTCGATTTACCCATACTCGACTCCATACATTTATGAATTTATGTTCAGTCACTGCGGCAGGCGTAACCTCATCAGCTCATCGTGATCTGCTCCCATTTCACTCCTCTGCGAATTACCGCTCAACCGGAATATCTTGCATTTGCAGTGATATTGGGATGGTAATCGAGGTTTTCAGCAACCGTTCCACATAGCAGGGGTGGAAGTGAATTCTGCTGAAAATTCCATGTGTTTATGGGGGAGGAAACCGTGTGTGACTCCGTAAGGGATTCTCTGGGTGATTCGAGTGATTGTCAACAAAATTTCAGACAAAATCGACAGAATATGATAACTCGGACGCTTGACTTCTCGACTTCATCTCGATTCAACACATATTGATTATTATTTATCTTTTCGGCCCTGAATTTGCTTCCAGGATTCCCCATCCTGCCACTTAGTCCCGTTCAATCTGAATGCGATATTTCTTGATCTTTCGATCCAGTGTTGAGCGTTCGATTCCCAGAATCTGGGCGGCCCGGGATTTGTTTCCCGCAGTCAACTCCAGTGTACGGATAATGTGCTTCCGTTCCATTTCTTCAATCGAAACTTCGTCATACAGGTCCGGATCGCTCAGATCGCGATTCTCGGGCAGTGGTGAATGATCCAGGCGTGACAGCATGATCTGCTCAGGTTGGATCACATCATCCTCGCAAAGCACCACCGCACGCTCGATTGTATTCTGCAATTCACGAACGTTCCCGGGCCATTCGTATTGAACGAGCCTGTTGATGGCCGCTGTCGAAAACCGGATTGGCCTCCGACCTGATTTCTGAGCAAATCTCTGGGCAAAGAACCTGGCCAGGATGGGGACATCTTCCATCCGATCCCGC
Organism: Planctomycetaceae bacterium; assembly: GCA_020426065.1. Taxonomy (GTDB): domain Bacteria; phylum Planctomycetota; class Planctomycetia; order Planctomycetales; family Planctomycetaceae; genus Rubinisphaera. Next base: position 2,026 of record JAGQQT010000428.1, read on the forward strand.
AACGGCGGCACCACAATTTCCAGCACCTGCAGTCGGAAATACAGGTCTTTACGAAAGTCCTTCTGGCGGACAGCCTGCTCCAGATCTCGATTGGTGGCCGCCACGAGCCGAACATCAACTTTGACTGAAGTGGCTCCACCAACACGCTCAAAGGCGTGTCCTTCCAGAACGCGTAAGAACTTGGCCTGGATAGCCTGGCTCATTTCACCGACTTCATCCAGAAACAGTGTGCCCCGATGTGCCTGCTCAAATTTCCCGTGCTTCATTTCTGTTGCACCGGTGAAGGCCCCTTTTTCATGACCAAACAGTTCACTCTCCAGCAGACTTTCGCTGAGGGCTGCGCAGTTCAGGCAGACAAACGGTCCTGCCTTCCGCTTGCTGTTGAAGTGAATGGCCCGGGCGACGAGTTCTTTTCCTACTCCACTTTCTCCACGAATCAGTACCACGGTATCGTTGGGTGCAACCATGGCAATTTTATTTCGCAACTGCTGCATCAGTTGGCTTTCACCAACAAGCTCGCTCTCAATTTCAAGCTGTTCACGCAAGCGTTTATTTTCACTGGAAACCTGCTCCAGTCCTGATTCCAGAGCCTGTTGACGATGCAGATTCTTCATGGCGATCGCGAGCTGATCTGCCACCGCCAGAGAATAGTCCAGACCATCAGTATTCAGGACATTGTCCGGATTGGTTGAATACAGATGAATCAGCCCCAGAAATCGATTGTCCAGTTTGATCGGAACAATGATCAGACTCTGAGCGTGGATTTCTCCGAGGCTGTCCCGACTGGCCAGATCAGCTTCCATCAAAACATCACGAGCCAGAATAGCTTCCTCTGAACGGACCACCTGCCGGGTCAGCGTTGCAGAAACCCCCTGGTAGGTCATGTTGTTTTCGGACTTGAAACTGGCAACCTCGAAGTCATCCAGTGTCAGCGACATTCTGTCTTTTCGCTGGAGTCGGGCAGGCAGCAGCAGGACCGCTCCGATATCAGCTCCCGTAATGCCGACCAGACCATTCAGGACGATGTTGCAGAGTTCCTTCGTGGTGGTGGCTTCCCCCATCTGCAAGGCGATCTGGTACAAACGCGACAACTGGGCCGATGTTCGTTCTGCCGAAGAACCAGGCTGGGGAATGGTCCCCCGCAGGCTGGATTCTTTCTGGCTGTGAATGATCTCCGGCAGGGGAATCGTCTCATCCGGAATCCGCAGATCCATTGCGGTGTCGTCATCGTCATCATCAATATCGTGACGTTCCAGTGAGGCATTTTCATCGGTTGTGAACAGCAGCATCGTCTCCCCGATGCGGATGATATCACCATCAATCAGGGGGCGGTCCCGTTCAACCCGGGTTTCATTCAGAAATGTCCCGTTACGGCTGTCCCGGTCTCGTAACATCCAGCCAGTGCTGGTACGAAAAATCTCACAATGATTTCGGCTGCAGATCTCGTCCCTCAGGACAACCCGGTTGGTGCCTGCACGACCCACATCAGTCACCTGATCAGGATGCAATACGATGCGTTCCTCCGCTCCTGTCGGATCATTGATGACCAGATAAAGCTTTTCATCCTGTCGTGACTGACGCGAACCGGCCAACGTGGTTTCCTCTGCGGTAGATTAAAGACTTATCCTGTTGCGGTGAACAGGCTGTCCAGGATGGATTATGAATGATATGCCACCTGATTATAGAGGATCTTTCTGGCAGATCCTATCCGTGGTCAGTCGGATCTGACGAAACTGTTCAATCAGGTGGGAACATCATTGGCCTCATGGAAAAGTTATTCCCGCTCGCATCCGAATTGATCATTGAAAGGCAAGGTAGCCTGCGCATTCAGGATACTTGCAATCCTCTCATGAGGAGGTATCTGGGGAGATCGGATTCAGCGGTGAGCCGAGGTCTCGTGTGGCCCGGAAGATTCGGCAGAACGTGGCAGGGCAGTAGTCGCATCCAGCTTCTGATAAAGGATCTCCGCCAGCAATCGGTGACCAGTCGAGGTAAGATATCCCTGATCTGGTGTGAAGAGCTGATTTTCCTGGGCCTGCTTCTGGAATGATTCCAGCAGATCCAGATAGTCCAGACCCGAACCGCTCAATGCCTGGGCAATCTGTTGCCGGGGAGTGCTACTAGATCCGGTCGCAGGC
>JAGQQT010000429.1 GCA_020426065.1 Planctomycetaceae bacterium
GAGTGCCAGGAAGAAATCCAAGTCACCTGATCACCCGGGTACCGACGAAGATGTTCGCCAACTGATCGTGCAGATGCATGGGGAAACCGGTGACAGCTACACCCTGCTGGAAGGACGGCTCAAGCGACTGGGTTCCTGTGCCTCTTCCTACCATTTTCAAGTGTACCAACAAACTGTCTTCCGATAGACAAATGCAAGGCCTGACAGTTGACTTAACAGGTGATATTTTGTTTGCTTACGATTCGGGAGAGATAATCCAGGCAGGTTAATTTATTCAACAATATGATCGTGGCGCGGGTATTCAGCTATGGGGATTGCTTCAGAATCAACATCACCAACACTCATGGAACGCCTGCGAAATCCGGATGATAAAGAAGCATGGGAAGCATTCTGTGCAATCTACACCCGAGCAATCATGACCTGGCTTAGTCTCAGGGGCGTGCCAGATGAGGACCTGCAGGACGTAACTCAGGAAATCATGCTTCGAGTGTACCTGGAGTTCAGGGATGGGAAATTCATATACGATGCCAATCAGAGTTTCCGAAAATGGCTCAAAACGGTCTGTTGCAATGCGGCGATTGACTTTCTGAGAAAACGAAATCGACATCCACTCATTGTCGGTATCCAGGAAGATCTGGCTTGCGATGGCCCATCTTGCTTCCTCGAATCTCCCGAGTTTGACACGATATGTTGGATGGATGCGCTCAACTATCTAAAACGTATGGGAAAAGTCATCGAGATACATGCGGATGCCTTTCTGGCTGTGCACAAAGGGTGCTCTCTTTCTGAGGTCGCTGAAAATCTCGGTATGACGATCGAGGCCATCAAAATGGCTAACATCAGAACAACACGCAAGTTAAACGAATTCCTCAGGCTGCCAGGGGAAGGGGATGAGAGTGAATTTCGAAAAAAGTGATTTTTTTCAGCATGGCGTGTTACTTTGCTCCATTCCAGATCGTACTGAAACATGAACCGAGTTGTTTTCGGAAGATTTCGTTTCAGGAGATCATAGGATGCCAGTATGCCTGACAGCAGACGAATTGCATGCGTTCGTTTGTGGGCATGTCGGCGTTGTGGAATTGGATGTCGAGGCTCACTTAACTCAGTGTTACACTTGTCTTGATGCAGCAAACAGCATAGCAACGGATTACTTTCATCTTGTTGATGATGTCTCAGGTTCTGAAGTTGACCTGGAGAACGTTTCCCAGGTTATTCGTGCACTAACGCAGGAAGGCATCACAGAACCCACGGTCTTGTTTTCTCGGGAACTGGCTCCTGAAAGCCTCTTCGGAAATTATCGAATCAAAAGGCTGCTTGGTCGTGGAGGGATGGGAACGGTTTATCTTGCTGAAGAAATCAGGCTGGAAAGACTGGTCGCTCTAAAACTCGTCAACCCAAACCGGCTCAACCGTTCCGAAAAACAGCGATTCATTGATGAAGCAAGGGCCACTGTCAATGTCGATAGTCCCCATCTCGCAACCGTCTTCAATTGCGATGAGGTGGATGGCATACCGTTCATTGCTTTTCAGTATTTCCCCGGAAAAACACTTCATGATCTGCTGAAAGAGAACGGACAACTTCCGACTGAGAAGACTTGCCAGATTGGGATCCAGATTTGCGATGGCCTCGCAGCCATTCATCGTAAAGGTTTTATTCATTGTGACCTGAAGCCTCAGAACATACTCATCGAACAGACAACCGGAGAAGCCAGAATTCTGGACTTTGGACTCGTTGTCAGGCATGCCGGAGATGAGCAAAACGAAATCAGAGCATTGGGTGGAACTCCCAGATACATGTCTCCGGAACAGGCGACTGGCAAACCGATCGATCCCCGCTCCGATCTATTTAGTCTCGGTGCGGTGTTGTATGAGATGGCAACCGGAACCAGTGCCTTTCAAGGGACATCTGGAACGGAACTGTTGTATTCCGTAGGAACGCAGACACCTAAGCCTCCAGCTCAAGTAACAAATGTTGGAGCCGCTTTGTCTACCGTTATCATGCAGCTTCTGGATAAGGAACCCGGGAATCGACCTGAAAGTGCAGGAAGCGTAGCAGCTTCACTGTCTGATATCCTGGATGCCAGGAAATCGGGAAGATTTCTGAAGTGGACTAAATCCACGCTGGCTGCCTCTGTTATCGCTATCTTGCTGTCTGCCTATTTCATTCATCTGGTACTGCTCAGATTCACCACTGAGCATGGAATTGTTGAACTACGAATTAACGGTGCTGATAGTCCTCTTCAGGTGGATGTGAGCCAGGATCGGACACTTCAACTCAACGACCCGATCGATGGAGAACTGCTTACCATTCAGGTTGATCGAGTCAGCGATCGGCTTCTGGTCTCCAAAGATGGTTTTGATCTCTACACAACAAACTTCATGGCTCGTCTGAAGAATGGGCATGATATTGAAGCCCGGCTGATTCCTGCAAAACAGTCTCAACAGAAGCCATCTGCGGAAGAACCTTTCCGGATCGGCTCCGTTGAATGGGTGTTTGCGATACGAAAACCTGCAAATGCAGTTGGCCAACTTCTGGGGATTGGCTTTGCCACCTTTCGCAGAGATGAAAAGGGAGATTGGCAGCCTTGGGGCAAAGAGGCGTTTTCTCCGCCGAATCACCCCCGCATCAAGCTCACTCCAATGGGGACTCGCCAACAGAATGGTGATACCTACTTCTTCTATCGTTTTTCCCGATACGGACTCGATGTGCCAATGAATGCTGATGCGAGTTATTCCATCCGGGCAGTCGTCTCTGGAAACATCGATGCTTTCTCATTGCTGGGAATTGATGGAGGTTCCAGTCGTCAATTAATAAACGGTGAGCTGGGTGTTTCGTACCCCCATGCCATTAACATTTTGATTAAAGGCACCGATAACTCACGAATTTACCATTCAAAAACGAAAGACATTCAAGATATAGATCTGGCAACTGAGTTAATCCCTTCCATGATCCGAGAGAAGAATACGGCCTCTGACTTTCTTGTGTCATTCGTGCAACTGAATTCCAAAGATTCTCCACCTGAAAAAATCGATAATCACCGCTCTGAGCTGGAACTTCCTGCGGAACACCCACAGTTGACCATTCCTTTTGATCCGGCAACAGCCCAGGCGGAAACCGCCGCGGAATGTGGCATTGCTGTTGAAACCACTAACTCAATCAAGATGAAATTCCGACTGATTCCCGCCGGAAAGTATGAAATGGGGCTCGATCTGTCATCGCCCCCAAACCAACTCAGTAGCGATGCCCTCAGTCACGCTCATTCCCGGGGCGCAGACATTCCTCATCGAACGATCATTACACGGCCCTTCTATGCAGCCACAACAGAAACAACAGTCTCACAGCTCAATACGATTCTGCCTGAACATCCTGTGCCCAGTCATTCAGAGATGAATCATCCGGCTACGTTTGTTTCATGGGAAGAGGCCGTCGGGTTCTGTAATGCTCTCAGCAGTCGAGAAGGCCTGTTGCAGTGTTACGATCAGACAGCTGGTGGATTCACATTAAACTTGAACGCAAACGGTTATCGGCTTCCGACTGAGGCCGAGTGGGAATACATGTTCCGGGCCGGGGCAGACGGCGTCCTCCCGGCCGATCTGGACAAACTGGATGAGTATTGCTGGTTCAACGCCAATGCAAAAGGAACAGTACAGCCAGTTGCCCAACTGCAACCGAATGGATTTGGACTGTACGACCTGGGCGGCAATGTCTGGGAATGGTGCCACGACTGGTTCGCAGCTGATTACTACTTGGAATTTCAGGACAAGGTCGCTCTGGATCCTCTCGGTCCACTAACCAGCGATCGTCGAGTTGTCCGAGGAGCGGACTTTTCCTACTCCGCTGACGATCTCCGATTCTCATTGCGAAGTCGCTACTGGCCAGAAAGATCAGGGGCCGATATCGGATTCCGGGTTGTAAAAACGATACCCGTCAGGCAGGCGGGCCTGAGCGCTGATCAATAACGAGAACAGTGCTTTTCAAAGGCCTGATTTTCAAGGGCTCCATGGTAAGAAGTATGAACGGATTCTCAGAGAACACTAATTATTAACACACATATTCTTCATGACTCTCCTGGCTGATGGCTCCACAATCCGAGGAGAGCCAGAGATGAATCTAAACACCTTTTCAAAGGAAAGCTGGTCATGGCAAAAAGCTGGTA
>JAGQQT010000042.1 GCA_020426065.1 Planctomycetaceae bacterium
TCCACTCCTGAAGACCTTGCCAATACGGTTGTGGCATGGCGGAATGGAGTTCCCCTTCGATTAGGAGACGTGGCAGACGTTCAGATTGGCTCTCCTCCGCCGATTGGTGATGCGGTCATCAACAGCCAGATGGGAATCATGCTCATCGTGGAGAAACAGCCCTGGGCCAATACGCTCGATGTGACACGTAACGTCGAAGCGGCCATGGAAGATCTGAAGCCCGCCTTGAAAGGTGTGAATGTAGACACCACCATTTTCCGCCCTGCGACATTCATCGAACGGGCGCTGGATAACCTGATGCATTCGCTGCTGATTGGATGCGTACTGGTCATTATTGTTCTGTGCCTCTTTCTCTTCGACTGGCGGGCAGCCCTGATCAGTTCCACGGCCATTCCCCTTTCGCTGATCACTGCCGTGATGATCCTGTATTACCGTGGTGGAACGATCAATACGATGGTGCTGGCCGGTTTGATTATCGCTTTGGGAGAGGTCGTCGATGATGCCATTATTGATGTGGAAAACATTCAACGTCGCCTGCGTCTGAATCGTTTACTGGAAAAACCGAAATCGACTTTTCAGGTTGTTCTGGATGCCTCGCTGGAAGTCCGCAGTGCGGTCGTGTATGCCAGTATTATCGTAGTCCTTACACTGGTGCCGGTCTTTTTCCTGGAAGGTCTGGCGGGTTCGTTCTTCCGCCCCCTGGCTGCCTCTTATGTCCTGGCAATTCTGGCATCTCTGGCAGTTGCCCTGACTGTCACGCCAGCCATGTCTCTGCTTCTGCTGCCGGCTTCCGCCAGGGAACATCGCGATGCACCACTGGTAAGAATCCTCAAGAGCATCTATGGATCGACCCTGCCCTTCCTGATTCGTCACTTTTCGGTGGCGGTTCTGGTTGTGGGATTACTGTTTACTGGAGCAGCAATGTCTGTTCCCTTTCTCGGCGAGGAGCTACTTCCCAAGTTCAAGGAGACTGATTTCCTGATGCACTGGGTTGAAAAACCGGGGATCGGGATCGAGCCGATGAACAGGATCAGCATCCGTGCCAGTGAAGAAATGATGGCCGTTCCTGGTGTCCGCAACTTCGGTGCTCACATCGGTCGAGCCGAAGTTGCAGATGAAGTTGTTGGTCCGAATTTTACGGAGTTGTGGATCAGCATTGATGAGGATGTGGACTATGACGAAACCGTTGCCGCAGTTCAGGAGATTGTTGACGGCTATCCGGGACTTTATCGGGACCTGCTTACGTACCTGACGGAACGCATCAAGGAAGTTCTGACCGGCGCAAGCGGGGCCGTCGTGGTCCGCATCTACGGTCCAAACCTTGATGAACTGCGAGCGACAGCCGAGGATGTCAAACATGTGATGGAAGGCATTGACGGTGTCTCCGGGCTCAAGGTGGAGCAACAGGTACTCGTCCCGCAAATCGTGGTCCGAATCCGCAGTGAAGATGCCATGGCATTCGGCCTCACTCCCGGCGACATTTCCACAGCCACTGCCACTCTCGTGAATGGAACCCAGGTCGGTGAAATCTTCGAAGACCAGAAAATCTTCCGGGTTGTTGTCTGGGGGGAAGAACCGGTCCGCAGAGATGTGGATGCTTTGCGCCGCTTGATGATTGATACCCCCTCCGGTGCCCAGGTTGCCTTGGGAGATGTGGCCGATCTCACGATTGAGCCAGCCCCGAACGTGATCACTCGCGAGGGATCTTCCCGCAAGATCGATGTCTATTGCAATGTCTCCGGTCGAGACCTCAGCAGTGTGGCAACTGAGATTGAATCAGCGGTCAAATCGCAGGTCGATTTTGGTCAGGGTTATCATCCTGTCTTCCTGGGCGAGTATGCCGAAGCCACCGCTGCCCGACAACGGATCATGCTGCTTTCGATTTTTTCTGCGATTGCGATTTTCCTGCTGCTGTACGCTGATTTTCAGGCGATTCGTCCCGCGTTTCTGATCTTCCTGACCCTCCCCTTTGCCCTGGTTGGCGGGATTGCAGGAGCGTTTCTGTGCGGAGGTGTGATTTCTTTGGGTTCGCTGATCGGCTTTGTGACCGTACTGGGAGTTGCCGCTCGCAATGGCATCATGATGATCGATCATTACCGCCATCTTCAACAGGAAGAGGGTGTTGCTTTCGGACCGGAATTGATTGTGCAGGGAGCTTCCGAACGACTGGCACCCGTTCTCATGACTGCGCTCACCACGGGGCTGGCCCTGGTTCCGATCATAATCGGCGGCAATATCCCCGGACACGAAATCGAATTCCCCATGGCATTCGTCATTCTCGGCGGTCTGACAACTTCCACACTGTTGAATCTTCTGGTTGTGCCCACCTTCTACTACTGGCTGATGAAACCATCTGAGAATGCTTCGATCGTTCGGGCATAAGGCTTATCCTGTTTGGCGAGTTCAAATGCGAAGAGCGGATCCGTTTTCTCGCAAGCCGGAAATAACCCCTGCTTATTTCTGATGACTTCTGGACTCCCTGTGTAGGACCACCGTTTTGCATTCTGAGGAGCATGACTTACCTGGGGCGGCAACTTGACTTCCAGTTTTAACTCTGTCGCCAGAATCATTTCATCGGTTAATGCGGGGTGGAGAGTTGCGAATCCAGGTTTCCAGAAGTTCTTCCTCTTGCCTCCATTCCTTCACGTTATCAGCCATCCCGTCTACGTGTTGAGCGATAAATCAGGCGTGGGGGTTCGCCAAAGCGGGAGAGATAGTCAGAGTTCTGGAAGATTCGTCATAGTCCAGCCACTGTCCTTCGGACGTTGCAGGAAGCAATTCCTCCCAGTGGATCTGCTCTTCCGATTCAGTCCCTGAAGCCAGCATCAGGGTAAAGCTCCACTGACTCGCTGCCCGCCCGTTGACAAAACCGACACGACCTTGTATTCGGGATTCGAGGTCGCCAAATACCCACCGACGAACCTCAAACCAATCACAGTATCCCAGTCGGGATTGCAGCGAATCCCGGGCATGTTTACGTGAATTGATAAGGCATCGAAGTTTCCACCAGAACTCCTGATTTTCCATGAACAGCACCTCACGTTCAACATCTGGTTCAGCCACTAACGCACTGGCTGCTGATAGTCGGCCACAATCCCTTCTGTATGACCAGCCAGTGCATCAGCAAGCCTAGTCATCAGTTGCTGGCCGTTCTTCTTTAGAGATTGATTGTAGATGATGTACCTTGTACAAGCATTCTTGAGCACAGACAATTGCGACTTGGGAACAGATCCATCAATACCAGGCTTGTCCCGGGGGCAAACCTTAACTGTTTTTTCGTAATCGATACGAGCGGTGTAAAGTTCGCACCACGGCAGTTTCCCGCCATTCAGCATTTCGGCGAGAGGTATTCTGTCACCCTTCTCCACGAGTCGATCGAACTCGGCCATGGACTCTCCGGCATCATCCATGGTTCCTACAATCAGTAATCCATTTATCGAGTGACCTGTACAGCGAACTGTGGCTTCGGAAATCAGGGATTTTCTGATAGACGATTCTGCCAGGATCGCTTTATGATGGTTTGATGGAAGGTCTCTCCTGTCTGATCGAATCTGATCTGTTGATTGCTCTACTGGCCATGATTGGATTGTCAATTGTGGTGATGGTTGCGGTGTGGCGTTGGACAGCCAGCTGGAAGGAGATTTCACTGAACCTTGGGTTTGTGCTAGTGCTGGTCCTGATGGGGCTCTGGCATTTTCTGATTCGGCATAATGCTGTGATCAGTCAACTGCTCCCCTTTGACAGTCTGATTGTGGCTGGGAACTGGTTTGGTTTGTGGTGTGGAGTGCTGGCGGGGCTGGCGATGCGGGCCAGCAGAGGGAATGCTCTGAGAAAGGCCGTACCTGGAGCCCTGTTGATGATGACAGGTCTGGTGGCCCTGGTTTATCCGGTTTATGGTTCCATTCCTCAATCCGTGCCGCACCAGACTGCGGATGGTTATTGTCTCCAGACGAATGAGGTTTCCTGTTCACCTGCCTGTGCGGTGACACTGCTGCGAATGAAAGGGATTGAAGCGACCGAAGCTGAAATGATTGGTCGTTGTCTGTGCCGGGACGGAACTGCCTGGCAGGGATTGTTTCGTGGCCTGAGGCAGAAGACACGGGGAACAGATTACCGCGTGGAAGTGCGGAATGCGGATCTGCAGGAGTTGCGTAACATGACTCCCGGGTATCTGCTGTTGAGCGTGGGAATCGATTTGTGGCAGGAGTGCGATCCAATCTATCTGGAAGAGTATGGCTGGAGCCGCGGAAAGTATCACAGTGTGATTCTGACCCGCTTTCTCGATGAGGAAGGCTGTGTGGAGATGATCGATCCGGATGTCGGCCTGGAACGCTGGTCTCTGGAAGACCTGCAGACCCTGTACCGGGGAATGACCATTCGTCTGGTCAGCAGATAAGCCTCAATACACTATTCAGGCCGAACCTCATCCGGATTTTGAATGGACAGGATTCTGGCTGCCTGGTCGGGCTTTCCCAGTTTCCGATACAACTCGGCAATCTGTTGTCGCAGCTGCATATCTCCCGGCTTCTGTCTGATTTCTGCATTCAGTTTGAGCAGCGTCAGGGAATCATTATTCAGTTCCTCCGCGATCGTGCGATGCTGCTCGGCAAGTTCAGGCTGTTTGAGCCGAGTGTAGACAACCGAAAGCTGCTGATGAGCTTCTTTGTTCCACGGCTGTTTGCCGACAACATTTTTGAGGTCTTCAACCGCCTGGTCAAATTTGCTGGAATCTGTGAGCAGCATGCCCCGCATCAGAATTGCTTTTTCGCTGATCGGTCCCTGCCTGCCGAGCTGGTCTGCAAGTAGCTTCAGTCCCTCTTCACTTTTCCCTTCGGTTCTCAGGATCCAGGCGTATTCCAGAACTGCCCGTTCGGATAGTAAAGGAGAGATTGCCTGAAGTTGATGCCATTCCTCCTTTGCTTTTTCGAGTTGACCAGAGTCGATCAGGACCTGAATCAGGTCTTCACGCACATTCACCACCTGTTGTGGATTCCGGGAAAAGAGCAGACATTGACGTAACGCCTGTTCGGCTTCACTGATTTCTTTGCGTGTCAGATAGACCGTCCCGAGAACCTGCCAGGCGGTGGAATCCTGAGGTGCGATTTCCAGGAGCTGTTTACATTCCTGCAGGGCGAGATCCTCCTGACCCATCTGAAGATGAATCTGAATGAGTGACCTGAGGATTTTCGGCAACAGTTGCTGGTTGTGTGAGGCCGCCTGAAAGAGATCCTGGGCAAACGTCAGTTGTCCAAACTGTTGAGCGGCAAAGGCCACCTGACACAGATCATCGGCGGGCAGTCTGGCGGGATCAGTGATCAGGCTCCATTGACCGAGTGCTTCATCCCAGCGATCCAGCTGGATCAGAAGTTTCACTCGCAGATACTGCCAATCCGGTCGCTCTTCTGGAGATTGAAGAATGGCACTTTCCAGCAGGGCTTCGGCTTCTTTGGGACGAAATGCGGCAATCCGCACCGCTCGCTGATATTGCTGAGCAGGGGAAAGAATGCGATACCAGTAGTAACCGGCCGAGATCAGGATCAAAAACAGGATCAGCACAATCAGCCTGGTGGCGGTGTGCTTCGGTTCGGCTTCAGAAATGGGTTCGGTCATGAAGGATCTTTCCCGGCCGGGGAGTTTTCGATGATCTGTTCTCCGGTTCCTTTTTCGAGTTGATGATATTGCTTGGTCCCGAGCGGGGAAAACCGTTCCCGGGTTTGATCTGGCCAGGTCACTGTCAGGTCAACCTGATCGGCATCGAGTGCTTTCAATGAGAATAGCAGACGCTGGTCTGAGTGGGACAGATAACTGCCTCCACTGATCACTGTTCGAGAAATTTCGGGAGTGACACCGTCAATGGTGGCGGTTGTCCCGGTGAGATCACTGCAGGCTGCATCGCCTGTCAGTTGAATTCCGATCCAGTTTTCCGGTGAATTCAGATTCTGCAGAATCGAAACCGGACCATCCTGTTCGGTCACAATCAGTTCCGGTGCACCGTCATTATTGAGATCTCCCACAGCAATTCCCCGTCCGGCGTGAGGTACGCTGAACCAGGAACCGGCAGCGGAGGTGACGTTTTGAAAACGCTTCCCTTCCAGATTGCGATAAACGAATGCCGGTTGCTGATAATCGTATTTGCGATTCCGGTACGTCACATGTCCGTTCACAACAACCAGATCATCCCAGCCGTCCATATCCAGATCGGAAAGTAACGTACCAAAACCGACAAAGGGTTTGCAGGGACCTGCCAGACCCAGTGGAACAGTCATGTGAGTGAAGAGCCCATCCCCCTCGTTGTGATACAGGTCGTTTTCCTCGAATTCGTAATTGGTGACAACGAGGTCCAGCCAGCCATCGCGATCGATATCTCCGGCATGCACTCCCATGCTCCCTTCCGGTGCACCAAACTCATTGCCGATTACTCCCGAAGCAACGGCAGCATCCCGCCACGTTCCATCCTGCTGGCCAAGATAGAGATGGTTACGAACAACATCATTGGCCACATAGATATCGAGGATGTGATTTCGATCGAAATCGGCAACAACGACTCCCAGGCCTTTGCCATCCGTGCGTAAGCCTGCCTGCTTTGAAACATCGGTGAAGGTGCCATCTCCGTGGCCGAAAAACAGATGATCCGGTGCATCCGCAAAATTACTCGGCATGCAGACATCGCGTAAGCCACTATTGGGATCCAGACACAATTCCTTCCTGTCCGGTTTCCATTGCAGGTAGCCTGTCACATACAAATCCGCTTGACCATCCCGGTTGAAATCGGCAAACGCTGCAGACATCTGCCAGCCGTTCAGATTCAAACCGCTTTCGTTTGTGATCTCCCTGAAAGTCCCGTTCGTCTGGTTGAGGAATAAACGGGACTGACCAAAACAGGAGATGAACAGGTCCGGATAGTAATCGGAGTTGACATCACCGACGGCGACTCCATGTGAGTAATCGATGTTTGTCTCCAGTCCACTTTCCGGAGTGACATCAAGAAATTTCCAGTCTCCCTGGTTCTGATAGAGTCGTCCGGGAATTCCCAGTATCGTCAGCTCCGCTGAGATAGTCCCGCCGCCTGCGCAGTAAATGTCCAGATCTCCATCCTGGTCGTAGTCAAACACCGCCACGCCCGATCCAAACGTTTCGATCATGGTGAAGTGCTGGGCTTCTCGGCCGGAATGATGCCGGAAAGAGATTCCCGTCTCAGGGGTGATGTCACGAAACCAGTCACCGGGTTGCTCCGGCCTGGGAACGGCATCAGAGAGCAGTTCCGATTCCTCCACTGGAATGTTCACATTCGGGGCGGATGGATCGGGAGGATGATCGACCTGCGGGGGAGCGGGCTGCTCGCGACAGGATGCTAGCAAAAGGCAGATCCCGAAGAGCACTCCGTACCGACTGACTTTGCGGGAATAAAAAAAAGAAACTCGCATCATGCCTGGAGACAAGCACAATGCGAGCACGTGGGAGAAGATTCCGTAGAGAAACATCAGCGTCCGTCAATCGTCACTAATCAGTCAGTTCCAGGTCAAACGTGTTATCCCCTTCATTGACCGTTGTGGTTACGCCGGATGATGTCGCCAGCCAGTACTTTTGCGGGATCGTCTGACCGCCGCTGTCTTTAGGGGTTTTTCCATCATTGGACATAGAGGCTGGACCTGAAGCGGCAGGAGTGACCGAAACGCCGTAATCGCCAGCTGCAATTGTGACGGTGTAGGTTCCATCTGCACCAACCGGTCCACCCCAGGCTCCAAAGCCCGGCTTTTCAAAAGAAATGGTTGCATTTGTGACAGGCTGGCCACCCTTGGTTACTTTCCCCGTGACAGTCGCATTGGTGGCTGGACCAGCAGGTCCCGCTCCACCACCGCACCCCATCATGACAAGACAGGCGAAGGTTGTGATCACCAGACCAGACCCGGATCGATTGAGACGTAGACGCAAAGTTTCTCTCCTTGTGGACATTGATTCTTGATTGGTTGCAGCTTTCATCGGCAGAGAAATGACAGGAAACCGGCCACGAGAACCGGTTTCCTGCAATATCATACCTCAGAGCCTGCATGCCTTTCAGAAAGCCTAGAATTCTCCCAGGACATTTCCGTCACGCATATCGGCCAGGTTAAATGACAGACCTTTGTCGATGTTGTTACTGAGGAAACGGACGCTTCCATCACACAGCACAACCTGCAGACCCCCATCATGTGCGGATTGCAGAGGCTGGTTACCAGGGCCTTCTCCCAGCGAGCCGACGTAAGGGTGAGAGTTTCTGGCTGGCTTTGAACCCAAGGGCCAGTTGGGATGGAGCGTGGTGATGTTGGCGGTCCAGACATCATTGTAGAGGCCGATGTTGACGTGGTCACTGCATTGAGCACAGCCCATCCAGGCACCCCAGTCATATCCGGAACGGATATCGGTCTGATTGGCACCCCAGTCTGATTGCTCTCCAATCAACATGGTGTTGGAAGTTCCATCAGTAATGTGATTGAAACTTGTGCTGGAGAGATAGGACAGGGGACCGTTCGACTGGATTTTTGCCGGACTGAACCCAGGGTTGTAGACAACGCTGGCCCGGGTTCCGGCAGTACCAACACGACCTGGAATGGTGATGTTTGTTCCATCCAGAACGCCATCGGAGTTGGCATCGGCTGGATTGGCACCGACTGTGGCTCCGGCAATCCCCACATAGTCTGGGATCAGCAGTTTGACGTTATCACGCTCACGCCACTTGGGAAGAGGTGAGGAAGGGCATTTGTAGGTTTCGACAATCAGCCCATTGTAAACCGGGAAGTTGGTTGCCCAGCCTGGCCAGTTGTTGAAGTTGACCTGATCAAAGGCAGCAGCCTCTTCCACGTAAGGGAGAAGTGACAGGTAGAAAGAACTGCCCCAGTTTTCAGGGCTGAACCGACCACCATAGGGCATTGTCGAGAAGACATCGTGATAGTTGTGAATCGCCAGGCCAAGTTGTTTCAGGTTGTTTTTACAGCTGCTGCGGCGGGCGGCCTCACGTGCCTGCTGGACTGCGGGAAGCAACAGGGCCACAAGAATGGCAATGATTGCGATCACCACGAGCAGTTCAATCAGAGTAAAACCCCTGCGTCTCATCAGGTTTGACATGCGATTTCTCCAGATCAAGAAAGATGGAATCGGTATCCGTGTGAGTACGGTTGCAGAAATGCAACATTTAAAGTACCAGTCATATAAGCCCAAGTCAATCCAAAATGCTGGCTGTCGTATCAACACCCCCTGCCTGGGGAGATCTTTGTGCCTGAAACTCCCTTATTTCTGGTGTTCGAACAGGATCTCCACGCCTGCCAGGCATGGATCGCAACACCTAGTCTGCTGAAAGCGTCACCCTGTTTTCCCCTGCCAGTTGTATGAGGTGAGGGAGGTCATACAGCTCCAGTGCTCCATGGACGGTGTAATCGACACCGATCTGCGGAACCGGTTGACTGACAACAGCCGACCAGCTGTCTGGCGTGCCGTGCAGTACGACGGACTCAAACTGCTCTGGCTGCAGGGCAACTGCATGCAGTGCAACGATCCCCGCTTCCCCCTGGCCAGTCAACTGAAGGGAAACGGCTTCTTCGGGGCGAATGGTGCGGGCAAAGTCGGCAATGGCCAGGGTCTGTTCGGTCCAGATTCCGATGAGAGACTTCTCGATGAGATAGGCCAGGTAAAATGTTTTCCAGTCACCGTGCAGATCGGTCCGCTTTTCATAAGCGGTTTCACCCTGCCCAGGCAGGTCGACTGCAATGACGAGATTACCGGCCTGGGCCAGAGTCGCTGCGGTTGACTCCGGCTGGGTTTCGATCGCTTTCCCGTCCGTATTCAGGATCAGGCTGATGGTCCCCTCGAATTTCGCTGGCCTGAAAATGAGAGCCGGCATGGGGACTCCTGCAGGCTGCTCAAGTACAACTTTCTCGATGGTGTAACTGTCCCGCTTGACTTCTCCGACCTTGCGGGCCGTCAGTTTGATCCCCGGTTTATCTGCAGGCAGGCCGATGGTTTCCTGAATGCGTTTTCGCAGGTATGCTGGAGAGGTGGTTTGCCAGATCTGCTCTCGGGACTTCGCCAGTTCTTTTTCGAGAGCGGCGTTAAGCTGCATGACGGATTGCTCCGCTGGCAGATTCAGGACCTGTCCGGAGTCGGTACAGAGTAAATCTTCTGCCGGGCGATCGCTGATTTCCCGAGCGGGGAGATTCTGATCACGATCGAGCAGCCAGCGTTGCATCCACTGGGCGATGCTGGCCAGATTCTGCGGTGGGACACCGTGCTTGCCATCGCTTTCCACCAGGTCAACCTGCTCTGGGAATCCGAGTCGACTATAGATGCGTTTGGCCTGGCGCAGATTCTCCCAGCTTCCTTGGATACTGAAAAAATCTTCGGTCGTAGAACTGATGAGTGTCGGGAGCGGAGCCCGCATGATGACGTAGTCGGGTTGATCGAGTCCGAATTTCAGCTGGCCGAAGATGTTCTGCTCGGCATCCTGCGGCCCGATGGTTTCAATCAGATGCCGGAAGGTTGTGAGATAGCAGGAAGGAGCGGCACAGCGGATGCGGTCATCAATGGCCATGGCATAGCTGGTTTGCGTTCCGCCACCCGAACACCCGGTCATGCCGATCCGATCCGGCAGGACTTCCGGCCGGCTGAGCAGATAATCAATACAGCGAATCGCATCCCACGTTTCGTAATGAGCGGTATTGCGACCAACAAGTATCGAGCCAACTCCGACCAGGAAGTGTTCGGTGGTTGTGCCGGGGAACTGGTTTTGGTGAGCATCGTTCAGAATCTGGGATCGCTCACCCTGACCAATCGGATCAAAACAGAGTGCGGCCATTCCATTTTGTGCCATGATGATGCCATACCGCTGGTTGTAGTCCGCTGTCTTGGCGGTGCGGCTGTGACCGGAAGCCACGAGGACTGCCGGGAATGGCCCCGCTCCATCTGGGATGTAAAAGTTGGCGGTAACATGATGCTGGGGCCGACTTTCGAAAATCACATTTTCAATCCGATAGCCTTCCGCCTGAATGGTCCGGACAACCTGGGAGTTGAGCGGAGTTTTTTCAGGAAACGTGCCGATCCGCTCGATCATCATTTCCCGCAGCTTTGCCTGATGGGCATGAATCTGTTCGGTTGTTTTCAGAGTTTCAAAAGCCTCCAGACGCTGATCCAGAATCAGGTAGGCTTCCTGCTGCAGATGAGCATAGAGGGAATCCGGTTCCTGCAGACAGTTCCAGTCTTCAGCCTGACAGAGAGCAGGGCTGAGCCCGACACAAAGCAGCCACACAAACATACGCATAATCGACTCCAGTCTGGCAAGGAGTGGTTGTGTTCCGTATCAACGACATGATGCAGATGTTATCGTAACCAAACCGGCTGCGAACTGGTAACTGGCTGGATCACTTCGGTGGAGGATTGAACCAGAAATCTTTCTTCCTCCGGGCCACCCTTACAAGTGTCTTATTTTCAGTTAGCCAATTGAAATCGAATGTCGCACTCGCTGACTCCAACTGATACGACGCCATTGGCCCCGCTGGACGACATGCTTGAGCGTCTTCGTGAAGAATTCCCCGTATTCGAATCAGACCGCGAAAGGGGTGAGGACATCATTGGCGATATGATTGCTCACTGGCTCAAGATGAAAAGGACCTGGGAAAGTTGGAGCAAGCCTGGTGACACCACCGAGCTCAGCGAACTGATCACTCATTGGCAAAATCACCGTGGAAACGCTGCCTATTGTGTTGTGGCCGATGTCGATAGCGACGAAGATCGTTGCATAACGTTTAATTTGGTTCTGGGTGAGGAAATATTGATCTCTTACGCAAATGCCCGGCATCAAGAGCTTTCAACACCACTCACAAAACGTGTTGCGTCGACTCTTGGTTACCACGGCAACTTTGACTGACCCAATTTATTGGATTACAAAGGGATGCACACGAAGCCGCAGGCGAAGGTGTTTGTTTAAACAACGTGAATTGGAATTTCCTTCGCCTGCGGCTTCGGGTCAAACGAGTTGGAGCTCCAATCGTTGTAATTGACCAATGACCTGCGGAGAATCAATCGTCATACTCAACTCCTGTATTTGTTGAGATGTCATAAAAAGTGTAAGAACATCTGAACTCTCGCCGGCAGTGCCGGTGGATTGAACATTCATTAGAAAAGGAAAGACTGTGAGCGATCTTGTCCAATATCCCCGGTTGTCTGATACACCAACTTCCCATCTCCCCTTCAATCCTTGTGCGGTTGTCGGGAATCTGGTTTTTGTTTCGGGGCAGGCTTCTGTTGATGAAACGGGAAAAATCATTTCCGATACCTTCGAAGGAGAATTCCGCCGCTCATTGGAAAACGTGCGAATCGTATTGAAAGCTGCCGGCTGTGAAATGAAAGACGTGGTTCAGACCCGGAACTACGTGCGTGATGAAGTTGACCTGGCAGAATACAATGCGTTGTACCGCGAGTATTTCTCGGATCCGCTCCCGGCCCGGGCAACGTTGACGAACTGTCTTCCTTCGACGATTCGATATGAAATCGAGTGCATTGCCGTATTGCCTCAGAAATAAAGTGGCGCGTTATGTCTCACTGGTACGAGCTGAAAAACTCTCACGAGATTCCTTCCCCTGCGCTGATTGTTTACCCGGACCGCATCATCCGCAATCTGCAGCAGATGATTCATCTGGTAGGCGATGTGCAGAAACTGCGTCCGCATGTCAAAACCCATAAAATGGCGGAGGTCGTCAGGCTGAAGCGTGAGTTGGGGATTGATAAATTCAAAACCTCAACCATTGCCGAAGCGGAAATGACGGCCGCAGCTGGAGGTCGCGATATTCTGCTGTCCTATCAGCCAACTGGTCCAAACGTGGATCGTCTACTGCAGTTGATCAGGCGGTTTCCAGAAACCCGGTTCTCGACGATTGTCGATGATCCAGGCTGCGTTGATGCTCTTGGTCTGGCTGCCACGGAGGCAGGGATTGAAATTCCTCTCTACGTCGATCTGGATGTAGGAATGGGGCGAACAGGTATCACTCCGGGAGATGCGGCCCTGGCTTTGTGTGAGAGAATTGTGGCTCGGGGTGGTGTTCGCCTGGCCGGGCTGCATGCCTATGACGGCCATCTCCATACGAAAGATGCTCAACTGCTGGAGCAGCAGGCGGCTGACGCTTTCGAGAAGGTGATCACGCTCAGAGATCGTTTGCACGAGAAGGGGATCGAAATTGAGCGGATCATTGCCAGCGGGACCCCAACCTTTCCGCTCACCGCAAAACACTCCGATGTTGAAGTGGGCTGCGGAACAACAGTGCTCTGGGATTATGGTCAACCCCAGCACAACCCGGAGATGGGATTTGTGAATGCTGCGGTGCTGTTGTGCCGGGTGATCAGCAGGCCGGGAGAAAACCGGCTCACGATTGATCTGGGGCATAAAGCCGTTGCTTCTGAAATGCCGCACCCCCGGGTCATGTTCTTCGGACTCGAAGAAGCGCGTCCGGTCATTCACAGTGAAGAACACTTCACGCTCGAAACTCCACTTGCCGGTTCTTACCAGGTGGGGGATGTGGTTTACGGGATTCCCACGCATATCTGTCCGACGGTCGCCCTGCATGAACAGGCCTGGGTCGCACGGGAAGGGCAGGCACAGGAACAATGGGCAGTCATTGCCCGCAGGCGAAAGATCACGATATGACAACCGGATTTCCTGTCGAGCAGAAAAGTTCGATTCGCTATCAGATTGTGCTGGTCTGCATTGCGACGGCCTTCATCATGTATCTGGATCGGGTTTGCCTGAGCGAGATCGTCAAGTCGCAGGAATTTCTGGATGATTCGCAGCTCTCGAAGGAACAGATCGGCAAGTTCCTGGGAGCGTTCTTTTTCAGTTATGCCTTGTTTCAGGTGCCAGCGGGCTGGTTCAGCGATCGCTTTGGTGCCCGAAAAATGTTAACCATCTACATCATTGGCTGGTCTGTGATGACGGGCTTGACCGGATTCATGACCAGCCTGGCAGGGCTGACTCTCGCCCGGCTGGGCTGTGGTGTGGCTCAGGCGGGAGCCTATCCCACCATCA
>JAGQQT010000430.1 GCA_020426065.1 Planctomycetaceae bacterium
TTCTTTTTTTTTCAGCTGCAAAGGGCCGAGCCCGACTGCATCATTCCTCTCTATAACCTGCTGAGGCCACTTTCATGACGAAGAACCAACGCTCATCAAATCCGGAACAGGAACAGACTGTCGTGGGTGACCAGACAGCCGGCAGTTCCAGTCCACCCCAAAAAGCTGCTCCCGCCAAAACCAAGGTCAAGCAGATTGGCGATTTCCGTCTCGACCGCAAACTGGGCCAGGGAGGAATGGGAGCCGTTTATCTGGCTCACCAGGTCAGCCTGGATCGTCCCTGCGCACTCAAAGTGATGTCCTCACAGCTATCCCAGCGAAAGGACTTTGTCGACCGATTCATTCGGGAAGCACGCGTCGGAGCGAAAATCGATCATCCCAATGTCGTCCGCTGTTATGCCGTCGGGGAATTCAAAGGAGTCTATTACGCTGCCCTCGAATTTATCGATGGGTCCAGTATGCAGGACTGGGGACGCTCTTCCGATCTGCTCGAAGTGGGAGATGCCGTCCACATCGCCATCGTCTGTGCGCAGGCCCTGGGGTATGCCCACAACATGAACCTGATTCATCGGGACATCAAGCCGGACAACATTCTGGTCACCAAGAAAGGGATGGTGAAGGTCGCCGACCTGGGACTGGCCAAGGCAGTGGATGAAGATCAGTCCATGACCCAATCCGGAACCGGACTGGGAACTCCTTTGTATATGCCACCTGAACAGGCTCGCAATGCCAAGTATGTGGATCAGCGGAGCGATATCTACGCTCTCGGGGCAACCATCTATCGGCTCCTGACCGGTGTTCCTCCCTACAAGGGGGACTCGACTCTGGAACTGATCCTGGCGAAAGAAAAAACCACGCACAAGCCGGCCTCGCAGATCAACAAACAGGTGCCGGAAAAACTGGACCTGATCATCGATAAAATGATGGCCCGGGACCCACAGCATCGTTACCAGACGTGTGATGAATTACTGGCTGACATCACCCTGCTCGGACTGGAGAACCCCTCCCTGTCGTTCATCGACTCTGATGAAAAAGTGGTTCTGGGTGCCTCTCAGGGATCGATGGTTCAATCACGGGTCGGGGCTTCGTCAGCCAGCAATTATCAACCCGAAGTGACAATCCCCAAAACATCAAAAGAGGAAGCCAGAGAGCAACGGATCGCTGCAGCCAAAGCCGACAAGAGCGTGTGGATCGTTCGGTACAAGGATCGCACCGGTAAAGAACAGGTCCAGAAGATGACCACCGACCAGGTTCATCGAGGCCTCGCAACTGACCTCATTGATGAGCATGCCCGGATTACCAAAAACGCGAAAATCGCCATGGTTCCGATCGGTGCCGCCAAGGAGTTCAAGGATCAGGTGAGTGAAATCGTTCTGAAGAAGCAGGACGGCAAGAAGAAGCAGGAGATGAAGTCGATTTATGACAAGCTGGACCGACAGCATAAACGCCGCAAGTGGTGGCGGATCCTGGATAATCTTCGCGATGGCACACTGGGCTGGATCAGCCTTGTCATCTGGCTGGCGGTTGTCGGTCTGGTTGGCTACGGCATTTTTCTGGGTGTCCCCATCGTCTGGAAAATGGTTGCGGACAACTTCGGCCTGACAACCTGAGCGGACGCCAGAATTCTGGCAATGGAATGGATACCAGATGCACATCATCGTTGTTGCGGGAGGAAACTCGCCGGAACGTGAAATCAGTCTGCAAAGTGGCAAGCAGGTGTATGAAGCGCTGTGCCAGCGCGGACATGACGTTCAGTTTGTGGATGCGGCTGAAATTGACTGGGAGTCGTTCTCCTGTCCGGACGAGACCGTCCTGATGCTGACGGTACACGGAGAATTCGGTGAAGACGGCACGCTTCAGGCCATCCTGGAGAAAAAGCAGATCCGCTACACCGGCAGCAACAGTACCGCTTCCGGTCTGGCCTTTCAAAAATCACTGGCCAAGCAGCGGTTCCGGGAAGCCCAACTGCAGACACCCCCCAGTGTTTTGCTGAATCATTCCGATCGCACAGCGTACTCTCCATGCAGACTGCAGGAGTCTCTGGGGCCATTTCCATGGTTCGTGAAACCGGATGCCGGAGGATCCAGCATTGCGACCAGCGCTGTCCATTCCGAACAGGAACTCCAATCTGCACTGGATCAATGCTGGGCCATTTCAAATTCTGTGCTGATTGAAAAACTCATTGTCGGGCGGGAGTTTACAGTTGCCGTCTTTAAAGACCAGGCTCTGCCTCCCGTTGAAATTGTTGTCACCCGCTCCTTCTACGATTTCACAGCCAAGTATGCCGACTCCGGCACGGTGTATGTAACCGAACCACAAATCAATGAGGAACTGAAACAACAACTGGAACATTCGGCACTGGTTGCTCATCAATGTCTTGGCGCAAGCGGTTTGACCCGCAGCGATTTCATTGTCGATGAAATGGGAGCGATCTGGATCCTTGAGCTCAACACTCTGCCAGGCATGACTCCAAGGAGTCTCGCGCCGAAGGCGGCTCAGAAGGCAGGCTGGAGCTTTGCAGAATTGTGCGAAGCAATCTGTGAGGAAGCGTTGGAATCAAAGTAGAACTGGTCCAACTCACGACGCCATTTCCACCTCATCGGTCGAGTCGATGATATTCATCAGTCGACCATACTTGTAACGGGAACTGACTGTGATCACGAACTCGAAGTAGGGACGTCCTTTGGAAGAGGTCTCTCGGCGAAATTCCGTGATTCCATTTCGGAGCAGCTTGGAAACGAAATGCTTGCAGTTCGGCTCACCCTTGACCTTAACGGTACATTCGAAATGCAACTGATCTGGTCGCAACTGTGTATGAGTTCGCGTACGCATGACCGCATCCTTTATCCTGAGACTGCCATTGCAGTGCTAATCTGGCCGCTACATGAAATTATAGAACGGTTTTCGAATCCGTCGATTCCGAATCCCGTTCTGGTCTCATTTTCGCTTCCCCAGATTCTTTTTGGCAAGACCAGTTCCCGGAGACATCAATACCAGTTGAATCACCTCACAGCACCGGAGGATTCGTTCCAGAAAAGCTGTCAGCGCCAGCACTTCTGGAATTTTTCTCAGCAATCAACCTCTGGGAGGTCTGCTTCGAAGCAAACCAGAACAAACCGGGACGAACCAGAAATTCAGCCAGTGTTGAGGTAATCAGCCCGCCCAGAATGACAGTCGCGACCGGGAAGAGGATTTCTTTGCCAGGCAGGCTCCCCCCGATCACGAGTGGTATCAACCCGATCCCGGTAGTCAAAGCAGTCATGAGCACGGGAGAAAGGCGATCCAGATTTCCTGCAATGATCGCTTCCGGGACATACCCCTCCTCTTCAATTTTGCTCAGGTAAGTTGAGATGAGCAGGATGCCGTTTCGGGCGGCTATACCCCCCAGAGAAATAAACCCGACCATCCCGGCCACGGAGAGAGTCTGCCCGGTCAGGACCAGTGCAATCACTCCCCCCACAAACGCGGCAGGAATAGCGATCAGGATCTGAAACACCAGGTTGAATGAAGGAAACGTTGCATAAAGAACCACAATGACACCAATCATCGAAAGCAGACTCAGCCAGACAATTCGCTGCATGGCAGAAGCCTGGGCTTCATGCTGGCCGGCATAAACTACGTAGTAACCTGTTGGCAGATCCACTTCGGTTGTTATTTTTTCACGAATCTCCTTGACCGCAGTCACCAGGTCTTTCCCCATGGTATTGACCCGCACCACAATTCGACGTCTGGCATCTTCCCGCTTGATCGTATTGGGACCAGCCGCCCGAATGATCTCAGCCACATCCTGCAGCATGATTCGCCGTCCATCCGGAAGTTCAATGGGGGTCCGGTGCAGTGAGTTTAAATCGGATCGATAAAGGTCTTCATAACGAACCAGCACATCAAATGTCCTCTGATCCACCAGCAGTTTGGTGACAACCCGGCCATTCATTGCTGTTTCCAGATTCCGCTGGACCACCTCTGCAGTCAAACCATAGTTTGCCAGTTGATCGGTCAGCAGTTGAATCTGCAGTTGAGGAACAAGAGTTTGTTGCTCAATCACCGGCTCAGCAATCCCTTCAATCGAACTGATCACATCCTTGATATCCTTTGCGGCGTTTCTCAGTTCCGCCAGGTCATCTCCAAAGACCTTGATGGCAATTTG
>JAGQQT010000431.1 GCA_020426065.1 Planctomycetaceae bacterium
ACAGCATCCATGCAACTACTCCGCTCCTCCTGCTGCTGACATTGATCAGGTGACAATCCGTTCCGCCCAGACTTCAAGCCGCCGTTTACCGGGCAAAACCACCTGTAGTAAATCCTGAGATCCCTTGCTGGATCGCAGAAAATACTGCCTTAGGCACAATTTGGGAGTTTTTTTCGAAAAAGTTTGAAAATCACGTCCCGATTTTGCCTCCATTCTCGTTCTGTTATAGTGAGGGGGTCATGTGGATCATTTTTGACCCTGAAAAGACACACCATACCACTCAAGGCAATTCCTGGAGAAAAATCGATGTTCAAGACGAAAGCGATTCAACAGTTCGCCCTCTTTGGCCTGATGGCAGGTCTGCTTCTTGCTTTTACCTCGGCTACACAGGCCCAGGGACAAATCCGTGGAGGAACGCTCCGCGGGGAAGATCGCGTCCGGCCCGGCACCTGGGATCATGTGGATGAACTGGCTGTTCGTCTGGCAAAGCTGTCACAGAATCTGCATGATGAAGTTCATGTGCATCTGGAAGGGCACGAGTATTTTGGGCACATGGATGGACATGCTGAAGAAATTGAAGAACTGTCTGAACACATTCATGACCTCGCCCATGATGGTGGTAACATCCGCCACCTGCGGGAAGATGTGGTCAAGCTGGATGGCGAAGTCCATCATGCCGATGAGTTGATTACCAAAATTGCCCAGCGGGGCGTTCGTCGTGAGCATTTCAATGGTGCTGTTCGAGAGACCCGCAGCATTGTCGACGAGATGCTGGATATCCTCCATCACCTCGAAGATGACCTGGTTGCCATGGACCCATCGTATCGTCGGGCGGGATATCGTGACTACGATGTTCATGATATCCATGACCATCGACGGCCTTCCGAACAGTTCCATGATCGATATCCCTCTTCACGATATCCATCACGATACCCATCGAACACAGATCCCCATCATCACCACAGCCATTATCACATGCGATAATCCGGGTGAACGTGGGTGAAAATGAAAACGGGGGCAATGACCATGCTCAGGATTCCTGAGCATGGTTTTTTCTATGCGCTGATGGAGAACTGGTCTGATTCAACCGATTATGAGTCTGCAAAAAAGGTCTGTCAGCGGTGTTGAGCATTGCTTCTGCTCTCCAGGTGTAAGACACTGGAAAGAGTTGGGGTGCCACTGTTCTGGATCCCTCCAGAGGTGGCGTTCTGTTTCGTTGCGATTGTTGACCGGGCCTTGAATTTGTCATCCCTCAGTTCATCCGATTGTTATGAAACCATCATCGTTGGGGCGGGTATTGCCGGCCTGGCTTGTGCTCAGCGTCTGGCTGAGCAGGGGAAGTCAGACTTCCTGCTGATCGGAGAAAAACTGGGAGGCCGGATCCCCTCTTCCTCGGATGGCCAGGTGAACTATGGAGCGTTTTATCTGCGCTCCGACTACGAACACTTCCTCAAGTTCGCCGGGATCAAAAGACGCATCCACGTCAGCGATGTGCTCTTCGCTCAGGAGGGGAAATACAAATCCATCTTTTCGATCGTCTCCTGGAAGCAATACCCCAAACTGATCCGCTGGATGCTGTTCCTCAGAAAGTTCCAGCGTCATTCCCTGCTATTCCGACAGCGCTCGGTCACGATGTCCCAGAAAAAGGCGATCGAACTCGATCCCTGGCTGCATCAACTCTACAGCGAACCGGCTGAGGCTTTGATTGAACGACTGCGACTTGAAGAACTTGCAGGAAACTGTTTTGATCAACTCGTGATGGCAACATCGTTTCAGCGTCGGTCAGAAATTACTGCCGGGTATTACGCAGCCAGCTGTCTTCCACTGATCCAGCCGACTTACGAATTCGAATTCTTCCCGGAGCGGATGATCGAATCCTGCTTTGAAAACATCCAGAAGGGATCCGTCACCAGAGTCTCACCCATCAACACGGAAGGGTACTGCTGGGAAGTGCTGAACGACCACGGGAACCGGTATCAGTGTCGAAACCTGGTGATGGCTACGCCCATTTCGGTTTCCCGCTCGCTCATTGAAATTCCCGGGGAAACGAATCCCGCGGCCGCTGCCTATATGGTACATGTGCGTGGAATACTGAAGTCGGATTACGCCACAGGGGCCATTCACATTTTTCCCTGTGACAGCGAGGACCTGGTCATTGTCCACGAATTAAACGGGACCAGTTTTCTGTATTCCCGGCGAGCCACTCCGGTTCTGGAAACCTATTTCCACAACTACGAGGTCATTGCCCGAAAGCACTGGGATCCCGCCTTTTTTCTGGGGAACTGCATTATCGAAGCGGAGCGGGACAACAACCTGTACCTGATCGGCGATCACAGCTTCTGCTCGGTTGAGGACGCCCTGATCACGGGACTGTTTGCGGCTAACCGGATTGCCCGGCGGTGTTCCGAACGGAATGAATCCAGCCAGTCGGATTATCGGGAGCCACTGGATCCGGTTCTGGCCGGGTGATGAAACAGAAGCCGGTTATCCGTTACTCAAGCTTGAAAGGACGGTTCATCAGTGCTTCGGTCGCTTCGAGGGGAGACTTCCCTTCAAACAGAACGGCATGCACCTCTCGGGAGATAGGCATTTCGATATCGTTCTGCTCGGCAATTTCGATGACTGCCTGAGTGGTATTCACCCCTTCTGCGACCGAGGCCATCGAGTCCAGAATGTCATCGAGCGATTCCCCTTTGCCTAATCGCTCTCCGACCTGTCGATTTCGCCCAAACGGGCTGACGCAGGTGGTGATCAGGTCACCAATTCCCGCCAGACCGCTGAAGGTTGTCGGCTCAGCACCAAACTCGGCACCAAACCGGGCCATCTCTACGATGCCGCGTGTCATCAGGGCTGACTTCGCGTTATCGCCAAAGCCCAGGCCATCACATATCCCGGCGGCAATCGCGATCACATTCTTGACTGCTCCGGCAATTTCCACGCCGATCAGATCGACATTGGCATAGACCCGGAATCGATCCGTCCCCAGCATCCCCTGCACCCGTTTGGCGAGTGCAAGATCACCGCAGGCTGCAACAACCGTGGCGGGCAGGCGGCGGGAAATTTCTTCGGCATGACTGGGACCACCGACGGCGATGACGGACCGTGTCCCCAAGGTATCGGTGATGATTTCGCTGGGACGCTGATGCGTTTCCGGTTCCAGTCCTTTCACTACGCTGATCGCCGGGCGGTTCTGGGTCAGGAAGGGGGCCAGCTTTTCCAGCGTCCCTCGTAAGAAGGCGGAAGGGATCGCGATCAGCAGGTAGTCTGCTCCGGCCACGGCCCGCTCAATATCCCCGGTAACGTCAATCCCCTCCGGGATTCGCACTCCCGGCAGCAGACGGGCGTTCTCGCGGGTCTGCTGGATCTCGTCTGCCAGTTCCGGACTGCGCATCCAGATGGAGACGTCCTGTCCCGGATTTTCCTTCATCAGAATTGCACAGGCGGTAGCCATACCACCGCCACCAATAACCGCTATTTTCGTACTCATGGAACCGCTGCTTCATTCATCCCTGTGAAAGGTCCAAAACTGACCCGAATTCCGCATCCTCAGGTTACCAGTACTTTTTCTCGTCCGATATCCGATTGTGTTGAGTGAGGCTTACCCCAGATCAGTCTCGCCAGACCCTGCTTCATCTCCAGTGCCACACTGAATAACACTGGCACCAGGACGAGTGTAAACAATGTCGAGACAACCAGTCCACCCAGCACCACGCTCCCCAGTCCACGATACAACTCGCTCCCCGCTCCCGGGAACAGCACCAGCGGCAGCAGTCCCAGCACCGTTGTGGTTGTGGTCATGAAGATGGGCCGAATGCGAGTCCGGACCGATTCCAGGATTGCTTCCCGATGCCCCAGCCCTGTTTCCCGCATTAATTCCAGCGAATGATGCACAATCAGAATCGGGTTGTTCACCACCGTTCCAATCAGAATCACAAAGCCCAGCATCGTGAGGGTATCCAGCGCCTGAAACACAAACAGGTTCAGAATTGCCAGTCCCAGCACTCCCCCCACTGCTCCCAGCGGCACACTCATGATGATCACCAGCGGATACAGCCAGGATTCAAACAGGGCCGCCATCAGCAGATAAGTAATCAGCAACGCCAGGGCCACATTAAACCGCAACGACAACCA
>JAGQQT010000432.1 GCA_020426065.1 Planctomycetaceae bacterium
TACAACGTTCAGCCGGATATCATGACGCTGGCCAAGGGTGTTGCCGGAGGAGTGGCATGCGGAGCGATTATTGCCACCGATGAGGTGGCACCAAGCCTCCGGCCCGGCATGCATGCCAGCACATTTGGTGGAAACCCGATCGCGATGTCGGCCGGGATTGCCACCGTGCAGACGATTGAAGAGGAGAACCTGCTGGAACATGCCCAGCAGATGTCTGCCCGCTTCCAGAGTCATTTCGAGCCACTGAAGGAAGATCTGCCAATCCTCAAAGAACTGCGGATTGCCGGAATGATGATCGGGATCGATCTGACGGTCCCGGCCACACCGATAGTCAAACGCTGCATGGAACGCGGCCTGCTGGTCAACGCCACACATGAAACCGTTGTCCGGCTTCTGCCTGCCCTGAACATTACACCGGAAGATGTAGATCGCGGGGCAGAAATCCTGATTGAAGAACTACAGCAGCTCGCCGCAGAATCGTAACAGTAAAAAGTTCCCTGACCCGAGCCGCCCGCCTGAATGGCTGGTGATCTCTGGTAATGAACAGATCAAACCAAGGAGTTGTCACTGAGAAAAATGCCAGTCGACAAAGCACAGGAACAGGCCGGTCACATGCCGGCCTGTGTGCGTTGTGGAACGAACCTGGGAATGGTCCATCCGGTGAATGGTCACGACCATCTCATCAACTCGGCACTCAGTACAGACTTGAAATCGCAAATTCGCGATGACCGGAGTATTTTATGAGACACTTGCTATCCCTCTTTGAGATCACACCCCAGGAAACACGGGACCTGGTCGCTCTGGCGGCACAACAGAAATCAGACTGGCAGCATGGACGGCTGGAAACCATTCTCGAAAACAATGTGCTGGTTCAGATTTACTCAAAACCCTCTTTGAGAACCCGTGTCAGTTTTGAAGCGGCCATGGTGCACCTGGGTGGATCTGGCATCTTCATGACGGAACAGGAAGCAGGTCTGGATGGTCGAGAATCTCTGGCGGATGTCGCCCGGGTTGTCAGCCGGTTTGCAGATGTGGTTGTCCTGCGGACTTATTCCCAGCAGATGATTGATGATTTTGCGGCCGTCTCAACCTGTCCGGTCGTGAATGGTTTGTCCGATGATTATCACCCCTGCCAGGGGCTGGCCGATCTGCTCACGATGCAGGAACACTGCGGTGATCTGGATGGAAAAACGCTCGTCTATCTGGGTGACGGCAACAATGTGGCCCGATCCCTGGCGGTCTGTTGCTCTGATTTTCAGGTCCGGTTTGTATTGAGTGCTCCGGCTGGTTATCAGTTCGATCAGGAGTTTCTGGATCGGGTCTCTGCCAGAAATCCCAACGCTCAGATCATTATCGAGCCAGATCCGAAAAAGGCAGTGTCTTCAGCCGATGCTCTTTATACGGACGTGTGGGCCAGCATGGGGCAGGAAAAGGAAACTCAGAAGCGAAAGAAGATTTTCGCGAATTACCAGGTGAATACAGAGCTCCTGGCTGCCGCTCCAGCCGAGGCGAAGTTCCTGCATTGTCTGCCAGCCAAGCGTGGCCTCGAAGTGACTGACGATGTGATGGAACATCCCAACAGCGTGGTGTTTGATCAGGCCGAAAACAGGATGCACGTGGCCCGGGCTGTCTTTACATGGCTGCTGAGCACTGCGAAAGATTAGAGCCAGCTGTTATTCCCAGACCTG
This sequence comes from Planctomycetaceae bacterium, assembly GCA_020426065.1. Lineage (GTDB taxonomy): Bacteria > Planctomycetota > Planctomycetia > Planctomycetales > Planctomycetaceae > Rubinisphaera. The sequence continues at coordinate 1,689 of JAGQQT010000432.1, forward strand.
AGTTTCTTCATGGACCTGGCAGATCGCACGTGTGTCAGGGACCTTCCGGTTCGATTTCTTTTGAAAGTTGACGGGGGTCTGATTTTCCAGCGGTTGCAGCACAACCTGCTTGCGAGTCTGTCTTCTCTGCAGCAGTTCGCGTAATGCGGCAATGACCTCGGCCATGGACTGATATCGATCTTCTGGTGATTTGGCTACCATCGTTTTGAAGATCGCATTCAAACCACGCAGTTCGGAATCATCCAGATCGGGAATCGCTTCCTGGCGATGAGCAAGCAACTTGTCAACGATGGACCTTCCTGAGTACATCGATTTGCCGTTCATCAGAAAGTAGAGGGTTGCTCCGAGTGAATAAACTTCACTGCGAAGATCTGCCCGTCGGCTGTCGGCTGCCTGCTCGGGAGAGATGTAATCGGCAGTCCCCACCATGCTCCCCAGCAAGGTGGCTTCATCGTCGACTGAACCAGAATTCAGGAAACGGGCCAGACCCAGATCGAGAACCCGGACATCACCAGACTTCTGCATTTGCAGATTCTGGGGTTTGATGTCCCGATGCAGTATTTTCTGGTCGTGGGCAAACTGGAGGGCTCGGGCTACCTGAAGCAGAATTCTGACTGCTGTCCGAGCCCGGAAGGCCCCTTTCTTCTGCACGATGGTTGCCAGATCCTGTCCGGAAACATATTCCATGACCAGGTATGGGATTCCTCTTTCCTCACCTGCATCCAGAGCGGTCGCAAAACCGGGGTGGTTGATTTTTCCGATTGCCCGGACTTCCCGTTCAAATCGCAATCGCATTTCCACATGCCCGGCAAATCGGGCAGCGAGCATTTTGATGGCAACGTTTCGCTGCAGGGAGCGGTGTCTGGCGAGGTATACATCCCCCATGCCCCCTTTGCCGATCTGACGCAGCAGAATGTAAGGACCCCAGAAGAGAGACTCTCCCTCACCGGCAGCGATCCGGTTGGATTGCAGCGGGGTGAGATCTCCTGAATAGACCAGGTCTGACAGCAGTTCACTGCGCGACCGGCTGGTGGACCGTTGACTCGAACGCAACTGTTCGGCCCGAGCGTGAGTCAACAGTCCCCAGCCAGCCAGCTGATCAATCAGATTTTGTGTTGTCTGTTCACAATTTCTCTGTTTTGTCTGAAGAATCATTGTGATGCCCGCCATTCCTGTTCCCGTGATTAGTTTCAGCAGTTAAGGAACGAAGGTGTTGCAGAATCCTTCCGGGCTCTGTGTGAAAAAGGAGCATTTTCTTGCATTTTCGCAGGAAATGGTGTCTCATTCTGATACAGTCGCCGGTTTTGAAATCTCATCAGAAGGTCTAAAAATGCCTGCACACGCCAGTCCCAGCTATCTCGGCTGGTTGCTTTCTTCCATCGGGCCAGTGTTTCTGCTGATCTTTGCCGTGACATTCCTGGTGAGCGGGATCATCTGTGTGATCATCATTTTCCGGGAGCGTGGCGCGATTCCGGCCGCTGCACTCGTTCTGGCTGCTCATTTCCCGCTGATTGTCGGAATCATCTCTGCGGTCATCTCCGGAATTTCAGCGTTTCAGTTGATTGCCATGAGTGCGGTTTCTCCCAAGCCCTCGGAACTGGCAGCGGGAATCTCCGGCGCACTCTTTTCCCTGCTGGCGGGAGCGATACTAACGCTCATGCTGTACGTCATCTGCATCCTGGGGGGAGTGATGACATCGTTAAAGCTCAAAACCCGACAGATGGATGTCGAGTGAGATGTCGCAGCCTCAGTCTGTCCACCGGATTTGATGGAACAGTGGCTGAGGTCCCTGCCAGCCTTTGCTGCCGAGTAATTTCCCATCCTGCTCAATGTAAGCACGCAGGCTCAACAGATCGACCTGATCCCAGTTCTCCAGCTTTTCTCCTGAGATCGTCTGAAACTGATCGCAACGCAACTGCACGGCTTCCCGTTTATCGCCTGCTTTCAATTGAACCACGGCCACGTATTCTCGGCTCGGCCCGCGGTAGGAGCGGAAGAAGTTATTTGTGAGGATGATGACCAGCTCGTTTGGTTCTTTGGCGGTCACTTCCAGTATCAGCTTTTGTCCGTCACTTCCCTTCCACCTGGCATCCGAGAGCTTGCGGGTGGAGTACTCCCAATGATGGGGATTGGTGGCATTCAGAGCGTACCAGTCCTGCCAGCCATTGGCAAAATCCTCAACGAGATTGCTCTGCTGGTCCGTTTCTCGAACTCCAGCCGACTTCAGTTGATCGGGCGTGGCGGTATGCAATTCCGAACTGAGGGCAAGCCGTTCAGTGGGTGGCCCGACGAATACAGCCTCCGGTTGCGGGAGCTGATACACCACATTGGCGTAGGCAAACAAAGGGGAATCTGTACTGAGGAGAGGCAGTTCCGCTTCCCAGACATTGCCTGTTTGTTTGGCGGGAGCGGTTCTCCAAAAACGGGCCTGAGGAT
>JAGQQT010000433.1 GCA_020426065.1 Planctomycetaceae bacterium
AGTATGCAGCCAATCGTACATGTGGGTTCCAGCTGGCTTGTTCTACGAAGCGGGATTTGACCCATTCTGCGACTTGTCGGTGATAAAACGTCAGCACGTTGCTGCCTGGGGCGGCTCTCTCAGTCAGGTAGGGGGCCAAATCAGAGCGCAGACGGGACCAGATCGTGATGGGTATACGCGGCGGGTGGACAGGTAACGAATGGTTGTTGCTTCGGCTCACCTCGTTGAGATACTGCTTGTAGTCGGGATCCGCAAAAAGGATTTCCAGGATTTCTGTCTCACTCAAACCACGACGTGCGGCAGCGATGTAGCCGAGCCCAAATTTCACGAGCGACTCACCATGATTTTCGGGCTGGCTCAGTCGGTCGAATAGTTGCTCCAGCAGTGCGGAAACGTTTCCGCCTGGTTCCGCTGGTTCGTCATAAGATCGCCACAACTTCGCTTCCTCGAACAACATCTTGAGGTATAGCGGATGGCGGCATTCTTCGGACCTCAGTCGTAGTTCGATTAAGTCGCGTTGCAATTCACTTACGGTACGGTCAGCAGAACGGAGCCAACGGTCGAACAGCAGCGTCGAGGCATCTTCGAGCGACAACGCATCCAGGTTGATTAGGTTGTCAGCTGGGAGTTGTCGGAGTTGAAGAGCGACGAATGGTTGAGCGACCGGGTCATTCTCGTCACGGTCAGATAGGCACGAGACTACGATCTTCACATGGGGAGGTAGTTGTCCGAGGGGAATCCAAGACAACTGCCGACCATTGTCTGACTCAGCAAGTTGATCGAGGGCATCAAAAAACAGAACGATTGGTCGCTCGAACGTGGCAGATCTCAGATGCCGATGAAACTCTTCGATTAATGGAGGGATTTCCGTGGGAATCTCCCACTTCCAATCCATTGGATTCCTCTGGCGAAACTCCTGACAGAGATTTTGCAGTAATGAATGTAAGTCAGACGAACGAGGAGTCACACCGATAAAGCGAACGATTGGCTGTTTCACATTGGAGGCATCATCTGCCGCACGGGCCAGCAAGGCTGTCTTGCCACAGCCGGATGCTCCGTACACCGCGAACGGCAGTGACGAGTCATTGTTGATATAGGCCAAGATTTTCTGGAGTTGATATTGTCTTCCAACGAACGCCCCCTTAGCTCCTCGCTCCTGTCCGAATCTGAGATGCTCGTCTCGTTCGATTTCCAGCTCCCGTGCTGTGCGATGCCCGGTTGAGTTCTTACTGTTATTCGAGTCAGACTGAGTATCTCGCCAATACTCTTTGATCTGTGAATCGATGAGGTCGGTTAACCGAGACTCAACTTCGTTGCAAAGCAAGTCGATGTGATCTGTCGAAACGGTCGCGATGGAATTCTTAGAGTCATCCATGCTGATGACTAACTTCGTATTCGGCTTCAGAATAACCGCATTCTTTCCGAGTCGATCCTGAATGGCCTGCTTTAACTGGCGCTGAGCTTCCTGTGAGGACAGGTCGATCTCGCCATCAACGAAATCGAAAAAGTCCCTCAACATTTCGACTTCTGGAACGTTCAGTGGTAGGTCGATCTCGCGAAAGAATGCAAGGACATGTTGACTGGCTTCAGGAGTAGTGAGAGCACCAGTCCAGATCTCCTGTTCTGTCGCTGAAGACTGAAACCGGACAATGGATGGCAGCGGTTGCTTGGCTGAATGGATTGAGGTGAATCGATCCTTCAAGTCACTCGCAGGAAAAGTCCGATTGATGATCTGCCGCAACACGCGTTCAACGTCTCTCCACGCTTTATGCTCGGTATAGTCAACGCCTTCTGTATGATCAGTCTTTGGTTTCCGACGAGGCTGGAGGATATAGACCGGCGGCACTGCGTTATCGTCTCTCCAGTACCACTGTTTCAGGACTTCCAGCGAATGCGTCTCCTGTTCTTTGCTACTTAATTGTGTGACCGACTGTTCAAGCTGCTCATATTCAGTGACCGTAATTTCTTCGGGCAATGGTCGCCAGCCGTAGCGGTTGCCCAGCAGAATCAGGAAATTAGGGGCAGGGGATACTTCCTGAGATCGGCGAAGTTCCTCGAAACAGATCCGCATCGTCCGGTTATCCAATCCAGATTCGGTGGAGACGCCCCATCGCAGATCGATTGCCTGAAAATGAAATCCATCCTTGAGGCATCTTTGCTCCAGCTTGAGGAACACCTGCTGCAACGCGTCGCGTTCGGCTTTGAGGTCACTGAACGTGGAACTGACAAAGACTCGAATGATTGGACGCTGTCGAGTTCGTTTGAGGTTGTCAGTCATGCTGCTGCTTCCTAGATGGCGACTATGTACAAACGATGAAAACGGTCTTCCTGGCCGTTGTATGTCTTTCTCTGGTCTGATCGGAAGGTTTTAGAAGTGCAAGCGTGGATAATTCGTTGCTGGTTAATCTGTCTTTGAGGATAGGTCAGGAGAGAGCAGTTCGATACTCTCAAACTTTCCACCGGCGAGGAGATGGAGTGCCGCTCCGCCTCCAGTGGAGACAAAAGAGAATTCAGGAGCGAGGCCGTATTGCCGGACGGCACTCGCGCTTTCGCCGCCTCCGACCACGCTGAAGCAGCCATCAGCAGTTGCTTCGGCAATGGCTTCCGCCACGCAGCGTGTTCCCGCCGCGAACAACGGGTTGAAATCAAACAGTCCCATCGGACCATTCCAGAACACGGTGCCCGCCTGACGAATGACCGCCGCAAACTGTTGAGCAGTCTCGGGGCCGATATCGATTCCACAGAGACTGTCTTTGATATTGTCGAGCTGCAATGTTCGCGGACCCGGGCCTTTGATATCCGGAACGGTCCAGTGATCCACTGGCAGTCGAAGCTTTTGATGGCCTCTGTTGTCCTGTTCGAGAATCTCCGTGGCGAGCGGGATGTCATCAGGATCGAGTTTACTGCCGCCCACAGAGCGTTGATCAGCCACGAGGAACGGATAAGCTAGAGCGCCACCGATCAACACTTCGTCGGCCACGTTGAGCAGGTTGGAAATTGTTGCCGACTTTCCTTTCACCTTGGCTCCCCCCATCACCACCACAAATGGTCGTTGTGGTGCATTCAGTAGGTGCCTCAGTTGAGTCAGCTCGACATCTAGTAGCATTCCTGTCACACGGGGCCTGTTCTGATCTCGTAACCTGTCTTGGTCACGAAGCACTTTTTGAAGAGCCACCAGTGAGGCGTCTTGATTATGCGCAGCGCCAAATGCGTCGTGGCAATAAACGTCAATTAAGTCTGCAAATGACTGAGCAAACTCGGTGCTATTTCCTTTCTCGCCAGGATGAAACCTCAAGTTCTCCCACAGAATCACCTCACCAGGCTGCATCTTACCGATTGCACGATGCAATTCTTCGATCGCAAACTGCGACCATCCATCCGGATCACGATCATAATCCCCTGCGTGACCCGGCACGAGTTTGACCGGCTTTGACAACAATTTGCTCAGCCGTTCCGCACACGGCCTCAAGCTATGCTCAGACGAGAAACCAGGGTTCGGACGCCCCAGATGACTGGCCAGAATAAGCTTGGCACCCTGGTGCATCGCATGCTGAATCGACGGCACCGATCGTTCAATCCGCAGAGCGTCGGCCACCTCGCCATCGAGAAGCGGTACATTGAAGTCGACCCGCATGAAAACACGGCTGTCGTAGTTATTTGCAAACTCGGCGGAACATTGTTGAAGGATGGTGTATCTTTGCATTATTTGTGAGCCTTTCTGTTGAGTTCAACTGCAGTCACGACACAATCGATCACCACACCACACTGAATGGTTAATACTCAAGACCATATTCTTGGCCGAGTTTACGGAGTTTTACTTCCACTTGCTCATGCGACAGCCCCATCTGTTTCAGCAAGTCTCCGTAATGGCAGGTCGCTGCATGCAAGTTCGGATGCGAGTTGTGATGACGTTGCGTGAATTCAAGGAATATACACAAACATCGCCTCATCAATGGCTCGGCCTCCTCAAAGCGGTTTATGGCCTGAAGCAACAGAGCCAGATTGTTGAGGTCGCGGGCGACGCTGGGGTGTTCGGGGCCGTAGGACTGCTCGTCGATAGCCAGCGCGCGTCGCATGAGTGGCTCGGCCTCCGCCAAACGGT
>JAGQQT010000434.1 GCA_020426065.1 Planctomycetaceae bacterium
ACTCCGACTTTCTTTGTCCCCGCCTGCTTCTGCTCCTGTGCACGGGAATTCCGATAGGTTTCAATCAGCTGGCCATACTTGACTCCGGAAGGGCAGGCAGTCTCACAACTGCGGCAATCCAGACACAATTCCAGATGTCTCTCAGCCGTTTCGGTCGGCTCAATGCGACGTTCTTCAATCGCCCGCATCAAATGAATCCGGCCACGCGGGGAATCATTTTCGTTCTTTGTTTCAAGATAAGTCGGGCAGGATGAGGTACACAATCCGCAATGAATGCAGGCCAGCAGTTGCTCATGGGGGACATACCCGGCAAAGTCAGTGGCTGCATTTTCAGGCGTTTCGTGAGTGCACTCGGTCTGATTCATGTCAGTCAGGCTGTGAGAAGATTATCATGGAGAAAAATCCGTTGTGTCAGTAGCGTAAAGTGCCCCGCATGAAAACTCCAATGCAACCCGCTTTCTCATCGCCCGGATGGGGACAACCCGAGGAAAAGGCCGCTCAGAAGCTGGTTTCCCTGGGTCTGGAAGAAGACTTTGGCGAGCGTGGTGATGTCACCTCCGCCAACTTTGTCGATGCTAAAGAATTGGGAACCATTCGCATTGTCTGTCGCCAGCGGGGAGTTCTGTCCGGGATGCCCATTGCCCCGCTGGTCATTCAGCAGATTGATGAACGGATTCAGTGCGAGCAGATTCTGGAAGATGGCTCCCCTCTGGAACCTGGTTCCGTCATTGCGATTCTGCAAGGCCCCGCTCGATCCATGCTGATGGCGGAGCGGACCATTCTCAACTTTCTGACTCATCTGAGTGGCATCGCATCCCGCACCAGGGAATTTGTCGAGGCCGTTGCCGGAACTTCTGCTGCTATCCTGGACACACGCAAAACGTTGCCGGGATATCGCCGACTGCAGAAGTATGCAGTCCGCTGTGGGGGAGGTCAGAATCACCGCATGGGTTTATACGATGCGGTAATGCTCAAGGATAATCATCTGGCAGCGATTACGGATCGGGATCCGGCAGATGTGGTTCAGGAGCTGAAACAAAAATACGATCAGATCCCCGTCATCGTGGAAGTTGACCGGCTCGATCAGTTGTCGCAGGTTTTCCAGTGGAAGCCGGATGTGGTTTTACTGGATAATATGCCGCCCGAGGTGATGCGAGCAGCCGTCGAACTGCGAAACCAGTCCGCTCCCCAGGTTCAGCTGGAGGCATCGGGCGGAGTGAATCTCGAAACGGTTTCAGCAATAGCGGCCACAGGAGTAGACCGCATCAGCATCGGCAGCCTGACACATTCCTCGCCAGCCTGCGATATTGGATTCGACTGGAGTTAAATCTTGTCAGGTCGATTTGGTTTAGCGTCTGGTCTGGCAGGTGTAAACTCTTATCATTTCGAGAGGATTACAGGTGCCACTGGCTCTGCCAGTGTAATTTATGTCATTCACGACACTGGCAAAGCCAGTGGCACACCATAACTTGATGCTCATCTCAATGAGAAAACTAACTAGCGTGTCAGACCAATGTAGAACGAGAAGATCTGACGGATATCGGTATCCTGCTTGACCACAGGGAATGCCCAGTCCAGTGCGATGGGAACCGGTCCCATCTGAGGCACGGTAATCCGGAGTCCCGCACCAACCGAAACACGGAAATCCTGCAGTGAAACTCCGCGATCGACAGTACCAAAGTCGGAGAATGCCACCACTCGCAGAGCTTCGTTGGCCATCACAGGTAACATGTACTCAACAGTACCCAGTGTCTGGAAGTAACCCCCGATGGCTGCTCCATTTGTCCCGAGATTATCCGGTTCGAGCGGGGTGACCGAACGGAACTGGAAGCCGCGGAAAGTCTGGAAACCCCCGGCATAATACCGCTCAAACGCTGGGGTATCGTCTGTCGTCCAGCCAACATTTCCTCGCATCGACAAGACATGCTTTCCACCACCATCCGGTCGCTGATAGACGGTGAAATACTGACTTCCCTGCAGATCGATTTTAGTGAAATCATAGTCGGCAAAAGCCTGCTCCAGGCTCGAACTGAGATTGAACCCTTCCGTTGCCATGTAGGAGGAATCCCGTGTGTCATAAGCGAGTGTGAAGCGACCTGTTCCCAGGAAGTTGTTCCCCACGATTTCATCCAGTGAAGGAGACAATCCGGGAGCAAACCGGGGACTGCTCACATCAACCTGTTCGAGGCGAAGGGCGGTATTGAATGACAATTCCCGAGTCAGCAATTTTCCAACATTGATACGGCCACCGAGTCGGGTTTCATGCCAGTCCCGGAAGAATCGCTCATAGTAGAAGCCACTTACACCCAGGCTGTAATCGGTATCCATAAAGTACGGGTCGGTCCAGCTGGCCAGATAACGGCTCACCTGGCTACCTGGAGTTGCTTCCAGTCGGAACTGCTGTCCGCCTCCACGGAAAGCGTAGCCATCAGCTACATCCCGGAAACTGCGTGGAAAGCGGGTGATATCGAAATTCTGTTCTTCCAGTACGATGTTACCGACAACCCCGGAATCTGAGTTCACCCCGGCACCCACCATGAATCGACCAGTTCGGGCTTCGGACAGATAGACATCCAGGTCAACATAGCCCGGAGGCAGTTGAGGATTCTGGAATTGGGGTCCGAGCAGATCTCCCTGGGGAGTCTGGCTGTAAATCATGTTGGGGGGATCGTTGTAGTTATCGTAGTTCTGCCCACGAATGACAGGTTGCTCTCCCATGGTCATGGGAGAGACAAACGGCTCTGTCGGTTCGGCAAAAATTGCGGGATGATTCAGTTCAATCGGTTGATAAAGCAAAGGTTCTGCAGCCTGCTCCCGATCGAGCCGTTCTTCACGCCGATAGGTTTCCTGCTCAGGCTTGAGCGTGGGAATGAATGTGTGACCGGCTCCCGGCACTGCTGGCATTCCTCCTGCAGGTGCAGACTGGATGGCCTGGTAACTGGTGGGAACCAGTTCCTGCATCACCGCAGTGGACTGAGGAAGAGGTTCTTTCAGAGGTTGAATTCCATTGATTTCTTTCGATGGAGATCCAAAGTAACTATCCGCTCCCCGGAAAATGTTGTCACTGTTACGGTCATTCTTCGCCAGATAGCTCGGATCGACGACCGGTTGAATGTTGATTTCAGGAGCTTCCGGACCGCCAGATTCCCAGGTGGACGCTCCGGCAAACCGGGCACGGGACTTACGAATTTTTTCCGGATCGGCCAGATCTCCCGGAGCCAGCAGCATCTGATTCAATGCCACCGTTTCCTTGGTGTGAGAGTGCTGTCCGCGAATGTGCACATTGATCATCCCCACGCGGTAAACCCGGTCTTCATCAATGGTGAGTCTCAAATCAACCACACCCTGTTCCTTGGTGAAGACGGTTTGGGTGTTGACCTTGGCAAACAGGCGACCGAGCTGACCGTATTTTTCCTGCACGGAAGAGACATCACCAGCCAGATCCCGGGCACTGAAGAAATCGCCTTCCTCAACCTCGAAATCCTGACGCAACTGTTCTTCACTGTAGATCTCGTTTCCTTCGATCTCAATGTTACGAATTTTGTAACGGGGACCTTCCTTGATATTAAACGTCACCACAACTGAACCCTGGTCTTCAGAGAAGTCGATCTTGTCCTCAACCTGGGCATCGAAGTAGCCAATGTTGTGATAATACTTTTTGATCAGAACGACGTCTTCCGGAATGGTGGTCGGGTCATACTGTCCGCCAAATGTCCACAGGACACGCTTCTTGGTGGTCAACCGGAGCTTGAGCAGTTCCGAAGAGACGTCTTCGTTACCGACAAACCGAATACTGGTCACGCGAACCTTCGGACCTTCCTTGATGGAAAACACCACACTGCGGTCATTGGGATCGCCACCCTGCTGCAGTTCGATTTCTGCAAACAGGAATCCTTTCTGCTTGTAGTGCTCAAGAATTCGTCTGGCGGCTTCACGGTTGGTGGCAACCGAAAACGCATGCATCGGCTGCAGACCGGTAATTCCCGCCAGTTCCTTTTCCTTGATCTTCTCGTTCCCGACATACCTGACATCGCGAAGGATTGGCCGTTCGGCAACTTTGAAAACCAGAATCAATCCCTGATCGGTGCGTCGATAAACAGGA
>JAGQQT010000435.1 GCA_020426065.1 Planctomycetaceae bacterium
ATTAAAGTGGTACGTGAGCTGGGTTTAAACCGTCGTGAGACAGGTTGGTCCCTATCTGTTGTGGGCGTACGAGACTTGAGAGGTTTTCTCTTTAGTACGAGAGGATTTAGAGGGACGTTCCTCTGGTGTTCCTGTTGTCACGCTCGTGGCAGCGCAGGGTAGCTATGAACGGCACGGATAAGCGCTGAAAGCATCTAAGCGCGAAGCCTTTCTCAAGATAAGGTCTCGATGAGTCCCCTGGGAGACTACCAGGTTGATAGGTCGGAGGTGTAAGGCTGGCAACAGTCTCAGCTGACCGATACTAACGGACGAACGCTTGACCATTTTGATTTCACACTTGATCGACGCATTGCGTTCGTTCCAGTTCTGATTGATAAAACGTTTACAGTTTGCCATTTTATACATGTGGTTTCGACCTTGGTCGAAAACCGCCTGATCCCGTTGACTGGAGTTCGTCTCCAGCATCGGGCTTTCTGGTGGCTTTACGTTTGGGGAAACACTCGTTCCCATTCCGAACACGACAGTTAAGCCCTTACGGCCGATGATAGTACTGCAAGTGCGAAAGTAGGTGACTGCCAGATCTTTTTAAAACCCTCACAACTTCGGTTGTGAGGGTTTTTTTATTGCGCTCATCAATTCAGCTTTCGGCAATGACCTTGTCATGCCAGGTTCCGTTCTATCTCGGTTATTCTCTGGCATCCCTTTTTGCATTACTGTTTCCGCACAAGCGACAATTCCTGTTCGCTCAGTTGTCCCTGAGGCAAAGAGTCGGCACTATGGAGGTCATCATTGTCAGTGCCACATCTCTGACCAGTTCCATAAACATGGCAGGTCAGCAATGAGCGATCCAGGAGGAGCCAGTTGATGACCTCGCCCAGAAGCCGATCACTGATCGGCATGATTCTGTTAGGGATCTTTTTATTTGCCAGTTCGTCAGTTAATACACTGGTACACGCAGAGGGCCGCCCCAATATTCTCTGGATTGTCGGTGAGAATTTTTCAAACGACCTGGGCTGCTATGGTCAACAGAATGTAGCCACCCCGCATCTGGATCAGCTGGCTGCAGACGGCATTCGGTTTGTAAATGCTTTTTCGACTTCACCGGTTTGTGCTCCCAGTCGTTCCTGTTTCATGACGGGGATGTATCAGACGACAACAGATACTCATCATATGCGTTCTCACCGTGATGACGGATATCGTCTTCCTCCGGGTGTGCGACCGTTAACACACTGGTTGAAAGACGTTGGATATTTCACGGCAAACATTACACATCTGGGTGATGAGAGAACCGGGACTGGGAAACTGGATCTGAATTATGTCAATGAAGGTCCGCTTTATGACACATCTCAGTGGAATGAGCTGAAAAGTCATCAGCCGTTCTACGCCCAGATCAATCTTCCAGAGGCGGAGTACGATATCTACGATCGAAAATCTTCAGAAAAAAAACGTGTGCCCTGGGTGGGTGAAGAGTGGCACCCGCAAGTTGCTACTGAGCAGAATGTGACACCTCCCCCGTTTTATCCGGATCATCCGATCGTGAAGCAGGAATGGGCCCGTTACCTGAATTCGGTAAGTGGTGCGGATGTGAGAGTTGGAAAAATACTGGAACACCTGAAAAGGGATGGTCTCGAAAAGGATACGATCGTATTCTTCTTCGCTGATAATGGAAGACTGACGGTCAGGGGAATTCATTGGCCTTTTGACCAGGGATTGCGGGTTCCGCTGATAGTTCGCGATGCCCCGAATCATTCTTTCTTTGCAGAAAACGAAAATGCAGGAACAGTCAGCCAGCGGGTGGTGAGTTTACTTGATCTCACGGCCACAACCTTGAAATGCGCCGGGATCGAGCCTCCGCTCGGAATGCAGAGTCGCGTTTTTCTTGGAAAAAATGCGGATCAACCTCGTCGATATGCATTCGCCGCTCGAGACCGGATCGACGAAACCGTCATCAGGATGCGTTCCGTTCACGATGAGCGATTTCACTACATCAGAAATTTTTCACCTGGAGCCGGTCTGGAATCGTTGAACAGGTACAAGGAAAAGTGCTTTCTGGTCATGCCACTGCTGCGAGAACTCAAGCAGGAGGGACTTTTATCTGGTCCAGCATTGGAAATGATGCAACCTTTTCCTGAAGAAATGCTGTTCGATACCCGTGAGGATCCTCATGAAATCCACAATCTTCTTCCGGCAAAGTCCCCGGAGCATCAGGAGGCATTGATCCGACTGCAGGCGGCCCTGGAGACCTGGATAGTGGAAACGGGTGATCGGGGCGGGATTCCTGAGCCACCAGGAGTGGTCGAACCATTTACAAAGGAAATGCATGACTGGTTTGGGACTCCAGACTGGGCCCGCTGATTTCCCTCCAGAAGAAATCGCAAGAAAAGTTCAGCCTGCAAATATCCATCCTCCGAATGGAACCGAATTATTCGGACTCGGCAGAGTTGGAAAGAGAGCCCATTTTTTTGAGAAATGCCTGCTTGTGGTTGGCAACCTGCTGCTCGGTGATCTCCAGAATTCGGGAAACCTGCTGGTTGGAAAAACCTCGAACAAAAAGTAGTTCACAACATTTTAGTCGCTCATAGCGGGCTTCCTCTTTCCAGTTGTGAATGATGTCCTGCAGAGTATTTTTCATTTCGAGCCGCTGCCGATCTGCTCCTTCCCGGCTTCTCATCATGGAAGAAGCCCGACGGGCATGATGATCTGTTTTTCCAGCAAAATCATCCTGTGTTGAAACCCCGCGTCGACCTTTTTGCCGGAGGATGTCGGCAATTTTGTAAGCGGCGATGCGGAATAGAAAGGATTCGAGTGAAGAACGGGTTTCGTCGTAATTCGGCAGGCTGGTCAGAAAGCCGACAAATGTTTCTTGAACGACATCCTGCGCCAGAGACGGATCGTTCAGTCGACTTTGCGCAAAAGCCTGTAATCGACCTTCATAGGAATCGATCACACTTCGCCAGGCAGCGGGATCACCCCGGCGAATTGCAGCCAGCAGTGTCGTCTGATCCTGTTCCGTCAACGGCTCGCACTCCTGTTCTGGGAAGCGGACACGAGATCTTGTTTATTCCAGCAGTCCGGCAAATCCTGTTTGGCCGACTCCCACTCTTCCTGGCAAAACAGTCCGGGCGATGCCGACAATCCGGTCGCGATAGTTGATTGTAATCGAATCCGGTTCGACTTCCCACATGGCCTCTGGCAAAGCCGTTTTGCGGGTTCGACTTCCATCTGGTGTTCCATCCCCTTCAATAAAATGATCGATCACGACTCCGTCGGCCACTTCAGCAATCTGCTGCAAGAATGCCTGGGGATTGAGAATTGGAAGCAGCGGAGAGACGGTCACGATTGTCTTGATACCTCGTTTCTTCAGTTCCTGGCAGGCATTGATTCGAGCGGAAACGCTTGTGGCAAACGGCGGCAGACCGGGGAGTTGTTCCCGGTCAGTTTCAATCGTCATGTGGACTCTGAGCTGGCAGCGTTGCGATAACTCTTCGAGCAGATCAGCTGCCGACAAAACGAGAGGAGAACGAGTCTGGACTATCAGACTGTCAGGTGGTTGCTGTTTCATCGCTTCCAGAACGGACCTTGTGATTCCGCAGGAGCGTTCCTGAGGCAGAAACGGATCAGTTGCACTGGAGCAGAAAATGGCAAAAGGGATATCAGACCGATAAGCCCAGTTTCGTTCTGTCCGGCAGGTTTTCAGATAGATTTCCGCAGCATTCTGGCGGATTTCCAGAAATCGCCCCCATGTTCGTCCACGTGTGACAAACCAGTTGTGCTGAACATAGCAGCCCACACCACACAGCGAATTTCCAAAACTGCATCCTCGGTACGGCTGCAGGGAGTGTGAGCAGATTTGCTTCAGATATCCGGATGACCTGACAAGGATCTGGCTGATGCTGACGGATTTGGTTTCGATCATGGCCACACTCGAAGTGCCGGAATTGTTGTTTCCATGTGCGATCAGAAAAGGAATGATTCTGGTCAAACCAGTGCTGGCAGGTCTATTTTGCCATGTTTATATGGGAAAAAGACATAATTGGACCTGTCAAATTGAATGCAGAAAATAAGGCAGAGATAAAATATTGCATTAGGTATTACTA
>JAGQQT010000436.1 GCA_020426065.1 Planctomycetaceae bacterium
GAAGGAGCGCATTGCCCCGATTGGAAGCTATGCCGACCGTGCGTTGCATCGCTGGCTGGAAGTGAGAAAAACCAGCCCTAAATCGAAACGGGATGATCTCGATGCCGTTTTCCTGAATCGCTTTGGCCAGCGACTGACTACACGCAGTATTGGCCGCATGATTGAAAAGTATCTGCAGTTGACCGGCTTATCGAGCAAAACCTCGCCGCACACCTTACGACACAGTTTTGCAACTCACCTGCTGGATGGAGGGGCGGACCTGCGAAGTGTGCAGGAACTGCTGGGACACAAGAGTCTGACCACGACCCAGATCTACACGCATGTCAGTGCAGCCCGGTTGCGAGAAACCTACGAAGCCGCCCATCCGCACGCTCATCGCAAGGGAGCCTGAAACCACTTAGGACCAGTCTTATTCATCAGCTGGCTGTGGTTGTAGACGGCACTGGAGATTGAGCCGGATTTGCATTGGCCTGCGCGGTACCTGGCTGGTGAGCCGGAACCAGATCGAGCATGATCGAGTAGATCGCCAGCATGATCGCGCCTGTGACCAGGCAGACATCGGCGATGTTGAAAATCGGGTAGTGATAATTTCCGAAGGTGAACGCCAGGAAGTCCCGGACGGCAAACATTTTTCGTCCGGCCACTTCATAGCCATGCCACCCCAGCCGATCGTAAAGATTTCCCAGAGTTCCGCCCATCACCAGTGCCAGTGTGACTGTCAGCCACAGGCTGTGAGCAGCCCGGAACAGGAACAGCCAGCAGCAGATCCCTACGGCTGCCAGAACCGAAAGGCCGGCAAACAGGAAGGAGTATCCCTGACCCATTCCCCACAACGCTCCCTCATTGAAGCTGGTGAAGAATCGGAAGGTGATCCAGTCGTTCAGATAAGTCTGGGTCCAGGCAGAGATTCCCCCGGGATATCCCAAGCCACTGAAGACCAGTTGTTTCGAAGCCAGATCGGCCACCAGTGCTCCGACAGCAATGACCAGAAACAGTGCGTAGCGGTTACGGGGAACGGCCGGTGTGACCTGTTTGACAGGGACTGATTGTTTTTCGGTGGACTTGTCCATAACCCTCACGCAACGACTCAAAAACCGGGTTTCGATCCTGTTGGAGGCATTATCGTGGAAAGCTCCCTTCAGGACAATCCGAATTCAGGAAGCCTCAGGCAGAACGGTTGAACTGCTGCCAGCAACGCTCTGCGGCCTGTTCAGCTGTCCGCACGACATCGGGAATTCCCACTCCATGCAGGCCATTTCCGGCCATTTCCAGAGCTGGGTAAGTGGAAAACCGCTCTTCGATGAAATGGACTTTTTCCTGGTGCCCGACATGATACTGGGGCATTGCCCGATTCCAGCGGACCACCCGGCTAAAATCCTCAGGTCCCTGAATGCCGAAAATATCTGCCAGTTCCTGCCGGGCGATGGCAATCAGTTCCTCATCAGATTTCTCCAGCAGTTCCTGCTGCATGGCTCCTCCCATGAAGACCCGGAGTTGAATATGCCCCTCCGGAGCACGTCCGTTAAATTTACGACTGGTACAGGAGACGGCCAGAATCTGACGCCGCTCCACGGCCGGTACGACCAGTCCAAAGCAATCGAGCGGGTGTTGACTGTTGCTGAGTGGCATGCCAAAAACTGCCACGGCAGCGGAAGCATATTCAATTTTCTGAAGTGCGGCCGTCAAATCGGGATCAAACTGGCTGAGTATCTGACCGGCAGCATGGGTCGGCAATGCCAGAATCACGCCGTCATATTCAGAGGTAGTTCCATTGCAACGGGTAACCAGATATCGATTCTGTTTTCGCTCGATGTTTTGAATGCCAACTCCTGTCTGCAGCGTGACATGACCTTTAATCGCATCAATGAGTGAATCCTGCAGAACAGACATCCCCTGATCAAACGACAGAAACAGACTGTAGCGGGCGCCGCTGGCTTCGTTATCCGCTCCTTTGAGCGGATTCTGTTTCTCTTTGCGGATGGCTTTGAGCAGACTGCCGTACTGCTCTTCCATTTCCAGAAAACGGGGCAGGGTGGATCGAAGGCTGAGTTTCTCCGGATCGGCGGTATAAATCCCACCAATCATTGGCTGAATCATCCGTTCAAAAGCCTCGCGGCCAAATCGTCTGATCGCAAAGGAGGCCAGCGATTCATCCGCCTGCGGCCGCCCGGGAATGAAGTACTCAGAGAGTGCCCGGAGCTTGCCTGGTATCGAAATCAAAGGAGAACGAACATAGGCCAGCAGATTGCGGGGAGCCATCAGATCAAAGCCAACCGGAGTGGGCAGCGGTTTTCCGTTTTTCAGAATCAGGCTGCGACGATATCGGGCGTTGGTTTCAATCAGGCGATTCGTGAGCCCCAGACGTTCCACCAGTCGGATTGCTCCGGGATTGTTCGTGATGAACATATCCGCCCCGGTTTCAATCAGGTAGCCATCATGTGGGACCGTCCCGAACACTCCTCCCAGTCGATCCGACTGCTCAAACAGATCGATCTGGGGCGGTTGTGTGGATCCCCTGCTCAACTCGAGTAGCCGATAGCAGGAAACCAGACCACTCAATCCCCCGCCGACTACGGCAATGCGGTGGGGTTCCCTGTTTTCTGATTCAGAACTGTTCATTGCTGTCGTGCTGCGAAACGGGCTCCGGCTTCGTGGACATAGTCGACCAGTGCTTTCACATGGGCTGGATTCATGTCCGGCATCACACCATGTCCCAGGTTGAAAATGTGCCCTGGCTGTCCGTTCGCCTTCTGTAAAATTGCTTCTGCCCGCTGCTGGATAACGGGAATCTCGGCAAAGAGAGTGACCGGATCCAGGTTCCCCTGAACTCCCACTTCCGGGCCGAACTGATCCCAGGCAGATCGTAAATCGACTCGCCAGTCAATTCCCATCACAGCTCCGCCGGCTTCCCGCTGCAATGGCAATAATGCCGGGTTGCCGGTCAAAAAGTTGATGACGGGACCGTGCGGAGAAACTTCGTCGATGATCCGTTTTGTATAAGGGAGCACAAACTGGCGGTAATCGTCCGGAGACAGACACCCGGCCCAACTGTCGAAGAGCTGCACAGCCTGACAGCCTTCCTGCAGCTGCTTGATGAGGTATCGGCTGATCGAGTTTGTCAGTCGGGACATAATCGCATCCCAGGCCCCGGCATCGTTATACATCATCGTTTTGGTGAAGATGTAATTCTTGCTGCCTCCTCCTTCAATGGCGTATGAGGCCAGCGTGAAGGGAGCGCCAGCAAAGCCGAGCAGCGGGATATCTGCTGGGAGATCGCGACGGATGAGTTTGATGGCTTCATATACAAACCCCAGAGAAGACAGATCGGTCAATTCTTGAAACTGATCAATTTGCCCTGTTGTCCTGAGCGGATTGTGAATCCTGGGGCCTTCCCCTTTTTCGTAGGTCAGTTGAATTCCCATGGGAACCAGCATGGGGAGCAGATCCGCAAACAGAATCGCCGCATCAACCCCCAGAACCTGCTGAGCAGTCAGGGTCACTTCTGCAGCCAGTTCGGGCGTTTCACACAGCTCGATGAACGTTACCCGATTGCGAACGGACATGTACTCAGGGAGATAGCGCCCCGCCTGACGCATGATCCAGATGGGAGTTGTATCGACCGGTTCACGGCGAATCGCCTTCATCATGCGGGATTGATCGTAAGCAGGCATAAGGAAACGGAATCTGTTAGGAGTTGAGGCTGGCTGGTGAATGTCGTTGGTGGATGTAGAAACTCAGGCAGAGTTTGGCAGGTGGGAGTCAGTTCAACACAGCCGTCAGACGCTCGACGACCTCTGGTTTGTTGAATTCCATTTTTCCGAAACCGGGCAGGGCTCCTGCTTCGACCGCTCTCTGCTGGGCATCGGGATAATTCGATATCAGCATGATCGGAGTCTCTTGAGCGTGCGGGGTTTCCCGCAATGCCGTAATCACATCGACACCATCCGTGTAATCTGCATCCAGCTTCCGATTAATCAGAATCAGGTCGTAAGTCTCGCCAGCCACGCGCTGTAGTGCGTCTGCTTTATTCATCGAACGGGTCAATTCGATTTCAAAGTGGGAGCTGAGAAACCGCAGCAACGCACCGTCAT
>JAGQQT010000437.1 GCA_020426065.1 Planctomycetaceae bacterium
TCCCGTCAAAGCCACCGCTTCCAAGCCCTACAGCTCCGATGAAAACTGTCTGCATATCAGTTACGAAGCCGGCAAGCTGGAAGATCCGGAAGTAGATGGCGTTAAAGTCATCGATTTCGGCATGACTGTTTCCCCCCAGGATGCCCCGGACAAGGAAGAATTGGTCACCGTAGGATTTGAATCCGGAGTTCCAGTCAGCCTGAACGGCAAGCCGTTGAATTGCCTGGATATGGTCACCGCCTTGAACGAAATCGCCGGACGGAATGGTGTCGGACGGATTGATATCATCGAAAACCGTTATGTTGGCATGAAGAGTCGGGGCGTGTACGAAGCTCCAGGGATGACTGCTCTGTACGCGGCCCATCTGGCGATGGAACAGATCACCCTGGATCGGGATCTGGTACATCTGCGGGATCGGATTTCTCCGGAAGTGGCAGAAATGGTCTATTACGGCATGTGGTACTGTGCCAAAATGGATGCCCTGATGGCATTCATCCAGGAAACCCAGAAACCCGTCAGTGGTGAAGTGACCCTGGCGTTTTACAAGGGGAACTGCCGGGTGGCTGGTCGGAAAAGTCCAAACAGCCTCTATGTGGATGAAATTGCCAGCATGGAGGGGGGCGGAACCTACAATCAGGATGATGCCGAAGGATTCCTGCGGATTATGGGACTTCCCTTGCGTGTTCAAGGCTCGGTCCGACCGCGGCAGTGGTAAATCTCTCAGGTTGAGCGAGTTGGCTGACCGGGATTCCAAATGGCTTCCCGGTCCTTCCGACACAAAGATGAGGCAGGGATGCGGAATCAACCTCATTCACACTGGCAGGTGCTTGATGCAGCTGCCGAGCGACGAGAAGAGGCCTGGAGTCTCGACCGACAGGTCGAGCTCCGGACCTGGTTACTCGGAGTGCTCGCCCTTGCCATTCTGGTCGGCATTCTGGCTCGGCTTTCCTATCTGATCATCGAACGCCGTGATCAGTTTCTGGCTAACGCTCATCCGGTTACCATCCGCCAGGAAGCCATTCCGGCCGTTGATGGCCGGATCTACTCCAGCGATGGACAGCTGCTGGCCTATGATGATGAGCATTTCGATATCGCCCTGCATTATCGCTGGCTGCAGGATCCTCCCGATCCTCTCTGGTTGAGACAGCAGATCCGTCACCTGACGCAGCTCACCGGCACACCCGATCTCCCAAAAGAACAGGCTGAGAAACTGGTTCTGCAGATTCGCCACGAACTCTGGCAAAAACTGGCGGCTGCCGGAAAAATCTCCGCTGAAGAATTCGAAACCCGTCGGGCTGAAATCCAGCAGGATGTGGAGCGGATTGCCCGAGTCGTCAACGAGGCCCGTCTCAAGCGTTTGAAAGAAGGGACCGATCCGACCAGCAAGCTGAATGGTGGACAGATTCGTTCCCTGTCAGATTTGTGGACATTGCTGAAGCAGGAACTGACTGAACCCCCTTCCCGCGGAGATAACGATCCCATCGTCGTGCGTGAAGAGGTGGATTATCATCCCATTCTGGAACAAGTTGCGACAGATGTCGTCGCGGAAATCGAATCGCATCCGGCTTCCTATCCGGGAGTGCGAATTTCTCCCAGCACCACCCGAATTTATCCGGGTGGACCGCTCGCCAGCCATGTCATTGGACTTCGCAGCAGTCTGCGGGAAGACCAGATCCGGGAACGTCAACTGGAGCTGAATGGACAGGATCCTCTCGCGTACCAGGCAGGAGATCGCCGCGGACGGTTCGGAGTCGAACGCAGTTACGATACCTCTCTGCACGGCATTCCGGGTGAAATCAAACTCACGCTCGATCGTAGCGGGGAAATCCTTTCGTCCGAAACGGTTCGCAAGAGCCGGTCCGGCAAACACCTGGTGCTTTCTCTGCATGCCCGGCTGCAGGAACTGGCAGAGCAATTGCTGGATGAGAAAGTCTCACCCCAGATGAGTCTGGTTCCGCCCCTGCCAGCCGGCCAGCCAGATGGAAGCCCCAGTGCTCCCCAGGGAGGAGCGATTCTGGTGATGAATGTCTATTCGGGTGAAGTTCTGGTGGCCGCTTCCGCTCCCCGACCAGACCTGACTTTGCTCAGCGAAGGTTCAACACGTTACTGGGCAGACATTCAAACAGATAAGCGGGCTCCCTTATTGTCCCGGTTTACGCAGGTGGCACTGGCGCCTGGTTCGGTCTTCAAGCCAGCCACTGCGGTGGCCATTTGCGAAACACCCGGGACACTGCGGAATGACTTCGTCTGTCAGGGATTTCTCGAAGATCCCTTCAGCCATCGGTGTGCCATTTTTCAATTGACCGGTGAAGGTCACGGCGTAATCGATCTGCCTCAAGCGATCTCCCGGTCCTGTAATGTCTTCTTTTTTGATGCCGCCCGCAGGCTGGGTCCGGAAGCTCTGACCAGCTGGACAGGCAAACTGGGATTCGGCAGTCCTACAGGAATTGATCTGCCTTTTGAACAATCCGGCCAGATTCCCACCCCCCAGGATAATGAACGGAGTGGTTCCAGAAAGTGGTATCCTGGCGATCTGCTGGGGACGGCCATCGGACAAAGTTATCTGACCGTCACTCCATTGCAGATCTGCTGCCTGATGGCTGCCCTGGCCAATGGTGGAGAGATTCTCACTCCCCAGATTGTCACGCGAATGACCGTCAGTGATCGGGATGTGCTGGCAAGCGATGCCTTGCCTGCACTTCCTTCGCGAAAACTGAATCTCGCCCCCGAAACCCTGCAGCTCATTCGCCGCGGCCTGGAGGGGACCGTCTCCGATCCTCAGGGAACAGGTTATCAGACAATAAGACACCCGGATGTCTCGATTGCCGGAAAGACCGGAACGGCACAAACGGGAGGAGAGCAGCTTCCTCACGCCTGGTTTTCAGGGTATGTGCCGGCGGAAGAACCCCGTTATGCCCTGGTCGTGATGCTGGAACATGCTGGATCGGGCGGGGAGCAGACGGGGCCGCTGGTTCGGAAACTCGTGCAGGGACTCATCGATCAGGGGCTGATTCAGACTCGATAGCAATTCCGCTCCCTGATTTTATACGATGGGTGAGACACGAAAATCCTCTCTGAAATGCTCTGATCTTTATGCCATCTCACACACGACACCGACCGGTCATGCTCCGGGAAACTCTACAGGCACTCGATTTGAAACCGGGCCTGATCGTGGTAGATGGAACCGTGGGTGCCGCTGGCCACAGTCTGCCCATCTCAAAAGCCATTCGACCCGGCGGCTTACTCATCGGTCTGGATCGGGATCAGGAAATGCTGGCTCGAGCGGCTCAAACGCTTACTGGTCAACCCCATCAGCCTGGGTCAGCGTTCAGACCTGCGGAGGATATCGTTCTGGAGCATTCCTCTTATTGCGATCTTCCCGCAGTACTGGAACGGCTGCAGGTTCCGAAAGTGGATCGAATTCTGGTGGATCTCGGATTGTCCTCCGACCAGCTGGAATCGAGTGAGCGTGGCTTCGGCTTTCAGACTTCCGGCGACCTCGACATGAGATTTGACCGGA
Organism: Planctomycetaceae bacterium; assembly: GCA_020426065.1. Taxonomy (GTDB): domain Bacteria; phylum Planctomycetota; class Planctomycetia; order Planctomycetales; family Planctomycetaceae; genus Rubinisphaera. The sequence goes on from JAGQQT010000437.1 coordinate 3,521, forward strand.
CTCGGGGAGCAGCGGCCAAAGACTGGCTGGCTCAGGCCACTGTTGCAGAAATTACAAATGTTCTTGTGGAATTTGGAGAAGAACCGCACTCTGCAGAACTTGCTCCCTTGCTCTCTCAAATGGCCCGTTCGGGGAAACTGGAAACCGCTGCGAACCTGGCAGATGCGGTGCTTTCTGTTTACGGAGGACGCGGAGCCATGCAGCGAGGCTCGCATCCGGCAACCAGAACGTTTCAGGCAATCCGGATTCACGTGAATTCCGAACTGACGCACCTGCAACGATTTCTGACGACGGTGGCACCTGAGTGCCTGAAGCCGGGCGGGTTGCTGGCGGTCATCAGCTTTCACTCTGTTGAAGACAGAATGGTCAAGCAGGCTTTTCAAGATACAGCAACCTGGCAATCTGCATCTGCCAAACCGATCGCTCCTTCCGCTCTGGAATGCAAGGTGAACCCCCGTTGTAGATCTGCGAAGCTCAGAAGCGCTATTCGCGCGTAAGAGAAAATTCGTCATATTTCGCCTACCCTGAAATTTTGACTCAAGTCTGCGAACGAACTCGACGAAGCCTT
>JAGQQT010000438.1 GCA_020426065.1 Planctomycetaceae bacterium
GTGGAATCTCAACTTCAATTCCCGGCTTTGCATTCGGCCCGTAGCGTCCCTCAAAATCGCCGGTTGAGCCAACCTTTGTCCGACCCCCGTGAGGCTTGATGTAAACGCCGCCCTCGCCTGCCGTAGGCGAAGTAACAGTTCCGTAGGCTGGGTTAGCGTAGCGTAACCCAGCATTTATTGTGATGTCTTTTGCCAGAATACGCATTTGCTATGTCAGTCTAGAGATGACTCAGACTGAACGCATTAGTCATCCAGTTTCTGGAACGATCCCGATTTCGAAGCGGCAGACGTTGAAAGCAGGAAATACGCCATTGCACTGACAGCACTATTTCTTGATGTCATAAGCTGTCAATGAGTCCTGATCGCGGAGATAGAGAATTCCACCGGCGACTACCGGGTGTGCCCAGGATGGTCGACCGTGGGACTGAATTTCAAACATGCCATGTTCCCGGTACTCTTCCGGAGTTGCTTCGGCCAGGGCGACGCGATGTCCTTCGCTGAGGATGTACAGCATTCCATCGGCAGCAACCAGTGAGCCTTTTCCCACGCTCCTCGATTGCCATTCGATTTTTCCTGTCAGGAAATTCACACAGGTCAGCGGTCCGTCGCCGCACGAGTACATGTAGTCGCCGATCTTGACAATCCCACCGTGATGGCACTGGAGTCTCTTTTCGAAATAGACTTCCTCGGCCTGCTGGGAATCGCCTCTTGTGGTGATTTTGACGAGTCCTCCTCCTGTGCCGTAAGCGCTGGAAGCAAAGACGTGGTCACCGTCGACAATTGGTGAGCAGCAGTTTGCCGTGCCATTTGCCGGAGCCTTGTAGCTCCAGAGCAGTCGACCATCATCCAGAGCAACTCCAAACACACTCTGGTTTCCAAATTGCACCAGTTGCTTCACCCCACCGATCGTTGCCAGTACCGGGGTTGAATAATGAGCCCCTTCGGTGACATTTGCACTTTGCCAGATCTTGCTGCCGGACATCTTGTCGAGTGCGACAATGGTCCCTTGCTGTCCACCTGGAGTCACGATGACGAGATTTCCTGTGATCAGCGGAGATTCCGAATAACCCCAGCCCGGCGTCCTCCCCCCGAAGTCCTGGGACAGGCTGGCATACCAGATGGTTTTCCCTGTCGCCGCTTCCATGCAGGCCACGTCTCCGTTGCCTCCTTCCACGTACAAGCGTTCTCCATCAATGGTCGGCGTGCCGCGTGGGCCGTCTCCCATGCCGTTTCGATATCCTCCGAAAGTCGACCTCAGTTCGCTTTGGGAAAGCTCACCATCACCGTTCACTTTCTCGCGAATGTAGAAGTCCAGCAGTTCTTTTGCGGTGACGACTCCATCCCGGCCTGCCTCAAATTTAAGCAGTCCCTCTTCGATCTCCTGCCGGGTCAGCTTTTCATCTGCTTTGTCTGTGCTGGGGTCGCGTTGATCCATACGGCCAAACTGACGGTCAAGAGATGATCGGCGGACTTCTTCCCGACTCAGTTGGCCATCGCTGTCGGCATCCAGCTGTTTCAGGTAAGACTCCGCTCGACTGGCTGCGAGTGCTGCTTTATCAATGGACTGGTCTTCCTGATCCATTCGACCAAAACTGTCCCGAAACAAGGAACCTTCTGTGAAATCGAGACTGCCGTCGTTATTGGCATCAATTTGTTTCAGTAACGCTTTCACGCGTCTCTCGGCAATCTCTTCTACCTTCGCATTTGGAATCGAGCGGTCAAACTTTGTGAAATCCCAGCCGAACCGGGACAACGCCTCCGTTTCGTCGATTCTGCCATCCTGGTTTTTGTCGAGTTGCTGGAATTCATTCTCGACGCGAGCTGTCAGCAAGGCGGATAATTCTCCCGGCTGTTTTTCCCAAAGAGTGCTGCCACTGGTCGCATCGAGACAAATCACATGTTCGACACCGTCCAGGTCACCAAGCGTGTAGATGCGGTTTCCTTTCACTGCAATCGACGAATACCCGACCCCCACAGTTTCAACCTGCCAGAGGACCTTTGGTCCCCCTTCGGGCCACTCTTTGAGAAGCCCGGTCTCCTGGCTGATTCCATTTGCTTCAGGTCCTCGCCACTGCGGCCAGTCTCCGATTTGATAAGGAACCTGACCATAAAGGGGAGTCACGGAGCCAATGCAGATCAACAGCAGCGACATGCGAAAATAAGACATGGATCACCTGGCAAAAGAGAGTGTGAAACAGGAACAGAAATATTAGAAAACGGTGCTCGTAAATGGAAGCTGACCATCTCCCGGGGCAGTCCGACGACAACCGGCCATGATCGACGAGCTGATTCGATTGTTTATCCAGTTGGAACCGAATATTGTCATGATGGCGATTTTGTGACCGTTCCCTTGAGAGAGCTCTCGTGAATAGAATTCCTCGCGCTTCAGGAAATCGACATCCATGAAAATCCATCTCAGAGTTGTCTGGCAGAATCACTGGATCATTCGATGTGTCATTGCCGCTGCGATGCTATGGCTGGTCACGCCTGCCTGGGCTCAGCCAGAGGATGGAATCCTGCAGGGTCATGATGGCGCTGTGATGATGGGGCTGTTTACACCGGACAACGGTCATGCCGTCACGGCCAGCATTGACCAGACGGCTCGATACTGGAGTACAACAGACAGCAAACTTCTGCGCACGTACAGCCAACACACCGGCCCATTATACAGTCTGGCAGTCAGCCAAGATGGTCGGACCCTGGTGACCGGTGCCCAGGATAACACCTTACGAGTGTGGGATCTGCCTCTGCCAGTTGCCATGGAAGTCTTGCCGCCCCACAAAAAGAGTGTGAACAGAATCGCCCTGCATCCGGATGGAAATCTGCTGCTGGCTGCTGCGTCGGCTCCGGCTTTTGCACTGCATCCGATTCGAATGGCCACTTCCAGTGCAGCTTCTCAGGAAGCGGTTTTGCGTCAAGGACACTCGGCCGAAGTCCTGGCAGTGGATTGCCGAAACGATGCAGCGCTCTATGTCACGGCAGACTCTCAGGGAAAGATCATTCTCTGGAACCCTTTTCTGGAACAACCGCAGCAAATGCTGATGGGACATCCTGGTTCCGTGACTTTTTCCCAGTTTTCTGGAAACAATCAGCAGTTGATTACCAGCGGTGATGACGGATGCGTGCGTCTCTGGCAATTGAATGCCAGTCCTTCGCAAACCGTTTCGACACTTGAAGGCGAAATTACGGATCTGACGCTCGCGGCAAATCAGAGTCAGGTCCTTGCCGTTCAATCAAATGGCGCTGCTCGAGTCCTCAATCTTGCCAATGGGGAAACGATTGCCGAGTATCCGCCGCAGCCATTTGCTTTGACCAGTGTTGCGTCAGCTCCCAATAACACCTGGGCCGTCCTGGCGAGTGAAAAGGGGCAGGCGGCCGTGGTCAACTTCGCAGATGGAGCTTCAAAAGGAGTCATCGCGGGGCATGAAGGGGGTATTACGAGCGTCGTCGCCCATTCCGATAGTGCCCGTTTCATCACGGGAGGGACGGATGGAACAATCCGGATTTGGCAGCAGCCCCAACCGGAAGCGAAATTCCAGGGACATACCGCTGCCATCGTCGGACTGGTGGCCGCCAGAAACGGGCAGTGGTTCGCCACTATTTCGAGCGACAAGACAACTCGCATCTGGGCTGCAAATGGCTCAGCGCTCCGCCAGATGGGGCAGCACGAACAGCCGTTGACCACATTGCAACTGCGTGATGATGATGCTCTGCTGGCCACTGGAGATGAATCGGGCACAGTCTGGGCCTGGAATCCAGCTGATGGTGCGGCCCAGGGAGTCGTCCAGGCCCATTCGGGAGCAGTCACGGGAATTGCCTTCTCCTCAGACCGGACCCTGCTGATCACTGCCGGTGCAGACCATAAGGTTCATGCCTGGAAATTACCACTGCCAGCACAAAAGCCTGGAGAGGGTCAAGAATCTATTCAACCCGTGTGGACCTATTCCGTCAATAACGGGCAGGCCGTCAAAAAGATTGTCAGATTGCCTGCAGACGGAGGTTATGTTTGTCTGCCGGCTAATGCTTCTCAACTACTGCGGCTCGCTGTCGATGGGACGGAAAAGCCAGCACTCTCTGCTG
>JAGQQT010000439.1 GCA_020426065.1 Planctomycetaceae bacterium
AAACCAAACAGGCTTACCATCCCGGAGAATGGAACCGATATCGCATCGTGGCCCGGGGAGATCAGATTCAAACGTGGATCAATGATGTGCCTGTGGTTGATTTTCACGACTCGATGGATATCCGGGGCTTTATTGGCCTGCAGGTGCATGCTATTCCCGCTGGTAAAGGTCCGTACGAAGTCCGCTGGAAAAACATTCAACTGCGAGAACTGAGCGTGAAGCCGGGGATCAACAAATCATTTACCGACCCGAAGCCGGAAGATTATGTCGAGCGTTGGGAGAAAGAAGGCCGCGAGGTTTACGATCAACGGGATGCGATTATTAAAGCAACTGGTGTCAAGCCGGGTGATGTGGTGGCTGATGTTGGTGCCGGCACCGGACTCTTCACCCGGTTGTTTGCACAGGCTGTCGGTGAAGACGGGCATGTGTTTGCCGTCGATATCGCCCAGCCATTTGTCGACCATATTGTGAGATCCTCTCGGGAACAGGGATTGCGAAATGTGACGGGAATTGTCTGTGCCCAGGATGATGCAAGTCTGCCAGCAGATTCCGTAGATATCGTGTTTACTTCAGATGCGTATCATCACTTTGAATATCCAAATCGAACAATGTCTTCGATTCATCGGGCATTGCGTCCCGGTGGCCGCCTGGTTGTGATCGACTTTGTACGGGAAGAGGGCGTCAGTTCCGAATGGATTCTGGGACACGTCCGTGCGGGTATGAAAACGGTGCAGGAAGAAATTGAAGCGAGCGGTTTCAAGCTGACCTCTCAGAATCAGTCACTGCTTAAAGACAATTATTACCTGATCTTCACCAAGAAGTAGGCTGTAAATTCGCTCCTCCCCGTCTGAAGTGAAAGCGAGCAAGTATCATGTCTCGGCTGGTTTGCATCCTGTTGGTTGTGTTGAGTTCTGGTCAAGTCTGGAGTCAGGAAAAGAAACCTTCACTGAATGTCACCGCTCCGGACGGATTTCGGGTTGAACTGATCCGGGCCGCTCAGGCGGGAGAGGATTCCTGGATCAGCCTGACGTTTGATGACAAGGGACGTATCCTGGTTGGTCTTGATTCAGCCGGGGTCGGGCGGATTACTTATTCAGCTGAGGATGGCACTTCGCAGTTCGAGAAAGTCAACAGCACTCTTAAACATTGTCGTGGTGTGTTGTATGCCTATGACAGTCTGTATGTGTCTGCAACGAATGCACCTGGATTCTTCCGCCTTCTGGACACAAACAAGGACGATCAGTTTGATGAGGAAGAACTGCTGTTCTCTCTCGATTACCGCAGCCGATATGGGCATGGTGGAAATCAGATCAAACTCGGCCCGGATGGGATGATCTACCTGGTGTGCGGGAATGATGTTTCCTTCCCGGAAGGATTTGCCACAGATTCCCCTTATCGAAATCCCCATAACGATAAACTCCTGATCCATGATTTTGATGCAGGTCAGGATGACCGTGTCGGCTACATACTCAAGCTCGATCAGAATGGGGGGCTGCGGGAGATTCTGGCTGGAGGATTCCGCAATCAGGTGGACATCGCGTTCAATGCCGATGGAGAGATGTTCACCTACGATGCCGACATGGAATGGGATGCTGGTTTGCCCTGGTACCGACCGACTCGTCTCAATCATGTGATTTCCGGAGGAGAATACGGCTGGCGCTGGGGTACCATGAAATGGCCGACCTACTATCAGGATTCCCTGCCCACCACACTGGATACAGGATATGGCTCACCGACAGGGATGGAATTTGGTGATATCAGCCATTTCCCGGAGCGATATCGTCAGGCTCTGTACATGGCCGACTGGCAGAATGGTCGCATCTATGTGGTCGATCTGATTCCCGAGGGAGCCACTTACCGCGCGGAATACAACACGTTTCTGCAGGGAGCCCCGCTCAATGTCTGTGACATGACCTTCGGCCCGGATGGAGCGATGTGGTTTGTGACTGGCGGACGCGGCTCGCAGGCAGGTCTTTATCGAGTCTCCTGGACGGAATCTGCTGCGGAACCGGAACTTCCGGAATGGCTCAAACAGATCACTCCTGAACAGCGTCTGCGTGGAATTCAATTCCGGGCTGCTCGAGGTCAACTGGAAGAATTTCATCGCACACAAAGTCCGGCAGCCGTGGACCTGGCATGGCATCATCTGGCCAGTGAGGATCGCTGGCTGCGGACGTCTGCCCGAGTTGCCCTGGAAAATCAGGAACTGCAGTTGTGGCGAACACGGGCACTGGAAGAGTCCACGCCGCTGGGCAGCATGACTGCACTGCTGGCCCTGGCTCGTGTCGGGACAAAAGCAGACCAGCCGGATCTGCTGGCTGCACTCAACCGTCAGTCGCTTGCGGACAAAAACGAGGAAGTTTTGCTGGGGCTGCTGAGAGCCTATGCCATCACATTCGCTCGTCACGGAATGCCTTCCGCAGCGGAACGGGATGCTATCGAAAAAAGATTGAATGGGATTTATCCGCACAGTCTGGTGAATGCAAACCGGGAACTGAGTGAGCTTCTGGTCTATCTTGAGAGTCCAGATGTGCTGGACAAAACGCTGAAGTTGCTGGAAGCTGCTCCCACTCAGGAAGAGCAGGTGCATTATGCGATGACTCTGGCTCACATGAAAGAAGGCTGGACTCTTACCCAACGCCAGCAGATTCTCAACTGGCTCCAGCAGGCACGCCGCTTCCCCGGCGGCAAACTGGTCGATCAGGCCGTTAAAAATCTGATCCTCAGTTATCGGGAAAGCCTGTCGGAAGAGGAAGCCAACTCACTGTCTGATCTCCTGACTCAACTTGAACAACCATTGCCAGAAACCGGTCCGGTTGTGGAATATCCTGTCGTGAAGAACTGGGCGATGTCGGATTTGCTGAACGCTCTGAATGATGTGACCGACCAGCGAAGTCACGAACAGGGAAAACGAGCCCTCGCAAAAGCTTCATGCCTGAAGTGTCATCGAGTCGGAGAGGAAGGTGGCCGTATCGGCCCTGATCTGACACAGGTAGGTAACCGTTTCGATGCACGAGCCCTTCTCGAATCGGTTCTCGAACCCTCCAAGGTCATTGATGAGAAGTATCGTCAGTCCTCTTATATATTGATCAATGGCAAGGTGATCACGGGGCGACCAGTTGGGGTGAGCGCTAAACAGATCACGGTAGAAACCGATCCAATTCAGGGACTCAGCGAAGTGGTAAACCGTTCCGAGATCGAGGAGTCTGTGATCTCCCAAACCTCCCCCATGCCAGCCAGTCTGGTCAACATTCTTACCCGAGAAGAAATCCTCGACCTGATCGCCTACCTGAAATACCGCAAACTGGAATAACAACCGGTTTAACCTGCCAATCTGAGCAGATGTCCTGATTCCGCACTGGATCAGACATGAAGATCGCCCAATTGACGGAGAATGATCAATCTGTTCATGACGCCAGTGTGACGACCAGCTAAAATTCCTGTGCATAAAACCGTGACCGTTTTCGTACCGAAAGCAGAAGTTGTGCGTTATCTGATTTTGTTATGGCTCTCTTTGTTCATGCTTTCTCCCGCTAGAGGAGCGGAGGGTGATCAGCCCACAACTCAAATCAACACATTTCTGGAAGCCCGTTGGGCGGAATTGAAGATCACACCTGCTGCGCCCGCCGCAGAAAGTGATTTTGTCCGCCGGGTTTATCTGGATCTGGTGGGACGGATTCCCACCCGGCAGGAGCGGGAAAATTTTCTGGCGGATCAACGTACAGATAAGCGGGAGCAACTGGTCGATCTGCTGCTGCAAAGCGAGGATCACATCCAGCATCTGACCGATATTTTCGATGCTCTGCTGATGGGGCGGGGCAGCGATCATGATTACCACGAGCGGCAAAAGCATCAGTGGCGCAGCTGGCTGGAACGTGAGTTCCGGGAGAATCATCCCTGGAATCAAACAGTTGCCCGCATCCTGCTGGCCCGTCCGGAATCGCAGGAAGAACGGGGACTGGTCTGGTTTCTCTATGAGCGGAAGGATAATCCCCAGCAGATCGCCGAAGCGATCGCTCCCGCATTTTTCGGAATCCGGATTGATTGTGCCCAATGCCACGATCACATGGTCG